>JARRPN010000034.1:18486-24565 GCA_037382875.1 Calditrichaceae bacterium
TAAACTTATAACCGACACCGTGCACAGTTAAGATAAATCTAGGATTTGATGGATTGAGTTCAATTTTCTGGCGAAGCTTAAGTATGAAATTATCAACTGTTCGTGATGTAATATCAGCCTCATATCCCCAGACATCATGCAACAGATCATCCCGGCTAATGGTTTGTTCCGCGTGATCAATACAGTACTTCAGAATCTCAAATTCCTTATGAGTCATGGGCACAGGATTGCCGTCACAGTTAGCTTCATAGGTCGCAAAATTTACATTGATATTACCTATTTTATACTCCTTTGGTTCCTTATCACCGATAATTTTATTCCGTCGCAGTATTGCTTTTACCCTGGCCAGGAGTTCCCGTAAGCTGAATGGTTTGGTCACATAATCATCTGCGCCGAGCTCTAAACCGAGCACACGATCGATCTCTTCACCTTTAGCTGTCAACATTATAACAGGCGTATTATCTCCCTGGTTACGCATCTTTTTCAATAAATCAAAACCGGATATTTTTGGCAGCATTACATCCAGTATTATCAAGTCATACGAATTTTCCTGAGCAGATGCCAATCCCTTTTCGCCATCTTCGGCAAAATCTACCTCATAACCTTCAAATTCAAAATTATCCTTCAATCCCAGCCGCATTTGTGGTTCATCTTCTACAATCAGGATTTTAACCATGATGTACTCCTGTATCTAATTTATTGTCCTTTGGGGAAAATTATACGAAATGTACTGCCCTTCCCCAAATGACTTTCCACACTGACCCGCCCATTATGCATTTCCATAATATATTTAATAAGTGAAAGCCCTAATCCGGTTCCCTTTACATCGTGAACCAGCCCGGTAGAAACACGATAAAATTTATCAAATATTTTTTGCTGATCTTCAATACCAATACCAATACCATGATCCTCAATTTCAAAAAACACAGTGTCTTGAAACGAACCTGATTTAATGTGGATGCGTTTATCCTGATCGCTGTATTTCATGGCGTTGTCAAGCAAATTGATAATAGCCTCCGTGATGGCGTCTTTATCTGCATTGATTCTTAACTTCTCATCCGGATTGATTTCATTCTGAAGATGGAATCCCTTATTTTGCAAATGGAATGAATACAACCTAAGAACATCTTTTACAATTTCGTTGAGATCGATTACTTCCATATGATAATGCTTTTTACCCGCTTCAATCTTGGAAAAATCAAGAATATTGTTGATCAAATGGGTCAACCGTTCCGATTCCTGTCCAATAATCTGATAGTACTCCCTTTTTTTATTTTCCGTCTGCACACGATTCAATTCCAGGGTTTCTGCAAACATGCGAATTAACGAAAGGGGTGTTCGTAATTCGTGGGATACATTGGACACAAAATCGGATTTCATCTGTGTTAATCGCATTTCCGTGCGAATATTTCTATAGATAATTCCTACGCCTATCAGGATAATCAAATCAATGAAAAATATTAAAACCAAGCTTCTGTAAAATCGCCTTTGTGCTAACTCTTCTATCGACTGGCCTTCCAATCGAATCGCTATATAATATTCAGGAAATAACCATAGTTTTCGTTTATCATGCACTTCGCCTTCCGGAAATTCTGTTTCAGTATTTACCCGCTTATCTGTTGCTGTTTCAAATAATCCAATTCGAAGTGTTTCTGAATTGATTTGCATAATTTTGGGTGTAAACACCTGTGATACAAAATCTGTCGAATTTATAATCATACCGGCAATCTTTTTTTCTGCCATTGGAGTACTAGCAATAAAAAGAAAAACTAAAATTTGTTTATTATCACCGATTGTTAACGTCAATCGCTCAAGTTTCAGATATCCAGTTTTGCTTTTCCTAACCAGAGACTTAATCACTTTATAATTTGATCCGATCAAGCCAGAAAGATCACTGCTTTTAGGTAAATTGTCTCTCGGATATTTGGGATTGAAAATATATTGCTGTATTTGCCCGGACGTATCCGCCAGAAAAATTCCATCGATAGTTGAATTATATTGTATAAGCTGCATCAGGTTAGCATTCAGATTTTTGGAATCGCTTGTCAAATAATAATTGATTTTATCAGCCCAGTTTTTAAAAACATTATAAACTTCCTGATTAACAGATGTAAGGATGTAATCCAACTGCTGTTCAAAAATTTGTGTGACAATCAATTCATTCTCATCAAGTGTATTAATTTCATAGGCAGTATAAAACAGCGCTGGCGTTAATACAATCAGGATTAGAATAATTCCAATCTTTTTCTGGATCAATGATTCACTCCTCAATAATCCTTTGGAATATAAGGTTTATAAGACTTACATAAAAGTATGTTTATGTTTAAAACGTACATTAAAACATTTTTATTTATTTTGCGTAAGCACTTAAAAATGAACGATCATTTCATGGAATTGTTACATAAAACAGATTTGAACACAGATTTAGTTTGAACCATATAAGTACAAACAATTATATTTAAGACTATACATCCACAATATGAATTATACGATATAGTTTGAGGTTGTTTTGCAGTATACTCAATTTCGGGTGCAGGATAGAATAAACGATTATATTCAGAATCTTAAAACAATGGATTCTCTTAACACTCGTTTTATTATCAATGCCTGCGTCTGGTGGATAAGTTTTTTTCTTACATTTGGATTTCTTGAAACCGGAAATGATTTTGGTCTCCTTTTTTTAATTGTTTATTATTATTTCTGGTTTTCATTAAATAAAGATTTATTAAAACGATTTACTACTCCCGTTGAGATATTACTGGTAATCATTCTTGTATTTTCCATTATTGATTTCAGTATTTTAAATTCATCTGATGCATTAATAACAACAAATGATTTCAGTGTATTCATCGGTTGGTCGTTTTCAGGGATTGTTCATAAGTTTTTTCTTAGTTTTATCGTTTTATTCTTCGGACTTCTTCTTATTCAAAACAGTAAACGCAGGCAAGGTGTACTAATAATATATTCCATATTTTTCCTTATAGGCCATTATGGATTTTTCTATGGTCACACAACTTTCCTGATCATCTTCCAGATTTTTATCTTCTTTTCTCTGATGAAGCGGACGGTTTGGCTGGAGTCACTAACACGAATCGAGCTGATTATATACTTTGCGTTGTTGCTATGGACATTTCTTGTTGTCACCGAACCGTCGTTTGTTAATGTCATAAAAAATGCAGGTGAAGAAAATCAGCTTATTACCTATAGTCTGCCGTTCTTTATTTATATACTGATTAATTTATACTTATTAGCATTGTTGGTCAGAATTCCCATCGTGGTCATTTATAATCATGCCAGCTTAGCAAGGAAGCTTAAAATTGCCGGTCTATTCCAAAGCAGCTTTCCTTTATTTATACAAATGATTGCGCTTTTGGTCATCTTCTTTTTATTTATATCCGGCTGGCAAGCAGGAAAACTTCGTGATCGTTTTATTCAGGTTAAAGATAAAGCCCTGTTTCAGTCTGAAATTAAAATTGATCCAATAACCAATCATGAAATAATTGAAATGCCCGGATATAAATCTGTTGATTTAACAGAAGATTTACCAGCGGCAGGAGTAATATCTGTTCAAAAGACAAATGTAAACTCAACCGACCATAGTCGAGATTATTTCTTTTTCCAACAAGAGTTTAATAATGTAATTAAATATGCAAAAATTGATGAGGAGTTTTTAAAACAGATATCTGCTAATTTGGAATTATTTGCGGGAAACGGATTAGTAGCTTACACACACGAGCCCAGAAAGTGGGTACAGTATTTTTCTGATATCGATCTGGTTAAAACCGATCTGAACATTAATACAAATCCATTCGCCCTGATCTATCCTCTGGCGGAAGAATCAGGTTATAGTAGCGACAGGATAATTTGTAATTTCCCCAACGTTGAAAATGACAGTACAAAATGGAACTGGAACTTATATTTGCTAACTTTCAGAAATCCTTTAGTCATAATGGGACGATTGACCATTCCTCTAATTAATGCGGCAAATCCAAAGCATTCCAGTTTTTTAGTTGATATTTATTTTGATTTACGATCCATTTTCCAATGGAATTTCGTAACGCAAATTGCTCTTGGTTTGATTGTAGTATTCTTTATATTCAATTTTCTCATAATTCGCCGAGTTGTATCATTTGGTGAACAAATAACTGCATCTGTTGTGCAGAAATTTGATGTATTAAAAAATGGTATCCGTGAAGTCTCATCGGGTAATCTGGATTACAAGGTCGAGCTGGAAGGCGAGGATGAATTTGTTGAATTGGCTGGTCGATTCAACCAGATGGGTGTACGTTTACAGGACACCATCGAAGAAGTCCGTGAAAAAGACCGACTTGATCAGGAATTAAAAATTGCCCGACAGGTACAACTAAGTCTTCTAAAAACCGAATTGCCTGAAATAAATGGATTTCACATCGCAGCAGATCTGCAAACTGCAACTGAAGTAGGCGGCGATTTTTATGATATCATTCCCTTGGATAAACACCGCTTTATCTTTTCGGTTGGCGATGTATCTGGTAAAGGATCTTCGGCTGCCTTTTATATGGCTCAATTTATGAGTGTGCTTCGTTACTCCCCTGGATTCATCGAAGATCCAAAGGAAATTGCAATTCGACTGAATAAATATATGATGAGTCAAATATCCGATCGGCAGATTTTCATTACAGCTATAATTGGAATGCTCGATACTTCTAAGAATGAAATTAAATTGGCTCGTGCAGGACATAATTTACCAATTTTTATTTCACCAAATAGTAAAAATGTTATCAGGGAAATTGATTCATCTGGTTTGGGAATTGGACTTAGTAAATCAGATGAGTTGTTTTCCAAATCACTTAAACTGCACAAATTTAAAATTAAGTCCGGTGAAAAATTATTCTTGTACACGGATGGAATCATTGAAGCACGTCGGCCGGCTCAATCGATAAATTCTGAAGTCAGCGAAGAGATTTATGGCGAAGAACGATTAAATGATTTAATTTTTGAATCAATTGATCTGAATGCTGAAGAATTAATGAATGTTATTATCAGAGGTCTGGACGCGTTTTATGGAGAGCATCCGCGTATTGATGACTTTACCATGATGATAATTGAAAAAGAATAAAAGAGCACATACTAATTTTTATTTTCAGTCCGGATAAATTTACCCAATATAAATCCCAACAAAGAAATAATGAATCCCCAGATAATATAACCCAATCCGGTTGCAGCAATCGCTTCAGGCTCAATGGCGGCCAACAAACCTCTTGATTCCAGAAAGTAGAATATCAGTGTTGAGACCAATCCAAATAAAATCGACAAGTTTACCTGTATCGGTTTTGTCGATTTCAGAAAACTGGCAACAACTGGAATAAACACCGTCGTAGTCAATATTCCGGATGAGAGATAAAAGATATCCCAAAGACTTTCTGTAAAAACAGCATAAATAAAAGAAACAAAAATTGCACCTACCGAAGATATTCTGGCCAGACGATTTAATTTATCCGATGACCATTTATTTTTGACTTTTGGTTCAATTAAATCATGTGAAATAGACAAGGCAACCACGTTACCACAGGTATCAATGGTAGACATGGCGGCTGCGATTAATCCCAGTGATAGAAAAATATTCAGCCACAACGGAGCGTAATCCTGCATAATAACTGTAAAAATTAATGCACCATCCTGAAGACGATTATCAATCACACCATTCACAGCGGGATATAATATCAATGCTGATAATCCAATGATCAATGGTAACACACCAACAAAAATAAAAGAATTTGTCGCGGCTAAAACAACACCTTTTCGGGCTGCGGAATCACTTCGAGCAGCTTGTAAGCGGATCCATACATCAGTTTCAATAAGCCACCCGGGCAGATAGGCAGCAAAAGTCAGAATTATTAAAGCCAGACCAGGTGAAAATAACTTATATGCATTTACGGCTTTCGGTGGATTGGTTACATTCCAAAGAGAAATATCATCCGGTAAAGCATTAAATCCAAGTACAGCAATCACTAAAATAAAGAGGGCAACCAATACAAATTGAATTTTATCTGTGGAAACGACGGCTTCAAATCCCCCGGTATAAGTATAGTCTGCAACT
>JARRPN010000035.1:0-2760 GCA_037382875.1 Calditrichaceae bacterium
TTTCCATGGGATGGTAGTCAGTATAAATTTAAGGATTTCTATAAAAATTTTGATATTATTCCAAATAAAGTAACAAAAATTCAACTATTTGCAGATAAGATCTGGTTAGGCACTGATCGGGGATTATTTTGTGCACCTTCAGACATCAATAAATATACCATAAATGATCCAACACTATGGGATATGTATACAAGTGAATCTGGTTTTCCAACTGATAACATACTGGAAGTAACCATAATCGAAGATAGACTATGGATAGGCACATCGAGAGGAATTGTGACAATCGATGCATCGCTGAATGTACAAGTGGAGTCGGCATTTGGATTGGATATTAAGGACGCAGTTACAGATATAATTAAGAATCAGGATAATATTTATATTGCGAATAATTACCCTTCTTCAAGATTATATAATTTATATGAATACGATCCAGATTTAGGCAGGACACTGATCCAATCGTTTAAATATGAAATAACATGTTTTCAAAATGATCCAGAGGATAATTTATGGATTGGTTTGGACAACTTGGGTATTTATTTGAAGAGTACAAACAGCTATATTAAGCAGGATGGTCCGGGTGAAAACGCGATTCGTTATATTATTAAAGATGCTGAAGAAAATATTTGGGCTAGCTCAGGTAGGTTTAAGTTAACACCCAATGAAGGTTTTTTCATTTTTAATGGAGAATACTGGACAAATTTTGATTTCCGTAGTACAGGCTGGAGTGATTTAGGTAATACAGATATTATTCTGAGAGATCCATATGACAATATTTGGTTGGGTAGCTGGGGTGGTGGAGCCATGGTTTCTCGTAACGAAGAGTTTGAATTTTTTCATAGTTATGATAACAGTGGCATTTTAGATATCACCACTTATCAAAGTAATGAAAGTATAACACTGGATCCAAATCCGTTAGATTATCGTGGATTCTTTTCTGGCACACCGGCAAATTCGAGATATGAAGTAATAGGAACTATAGCACTTGATAGTTATGGACGTTTATGGTTTGCAAATTATTTTGCAGCAAATAGTAATAAATACGTTGCAATTGCTCCCTTTTCAAATAATGGTTTTATATCTTTAAATAAAGAAGACTGGTATTATTTTGGGGCTAACAAAGGATTAACAAATTTAGAGGAAGGCGAAATATCCTGCATTGCGTTTAATGATTTCTATCAGGCTTTTGTTGGAACCTTTTCCAATGGACTATATGTTTTTGATTACCAGGATAAAAACAATGTCATAAATATCAAGAGTTTTTCCACTCAAGAAAATCTTTATAATAACAGAATTCTATCTTTATGTAAGGATCAGGATGGTATAATGTGGATTGGAACATCATCCGGATTGAACTCTTATGATGGTGTGAATCTTTATCGACATGTGGGAGATTCAGAATCAGAAGATCTAAATAAAATGTATGGACCTGTTGGCAACCAAATTAATCAAATCTTCGTTGATCAAGCAAATAATAAATGGTTTGCTACCTCAGGTGGATTGAGTATCCTGAGGGGAGGGCGTAGCCCATGGGATTCAACAGCATGGATGGGTTTGACAACAGAAAACAGCGGATTAGTAGATAATAATGTTAATACCGTATTCGTTGATCCAGAAAAATCTGAAGCATTAATTGGAACAGAGAAGGGATTATCCATCTATCATGGCCGGTTTGCTGAAATCCAGGAAAAGTATGATAAAATGATCGGGGGACCAAATCCATTTATTTTAAGTAAAGAGAATTCAACTTTTATAATTCGTAATTTACTATATAATTCAGAAGTAAAAATATTAACACTTAACGGAAAATTGATCCGTAGGTTAACAGTCGAAAATGAGTCAGTGGATGGTGGTCGTGCAGAATGGGATGGTCGTGATACGATAGGTAATAAAGTAGCGTCAGGAATTTACTTATATTTTGCTTTTGCAGAAGATGGAAACTCAAAAGCAGGTAAGGTTGCTGTCATTAGGTAATAGCATATGTTAAAATCACTGTATATTAAAAATTTTATCCTCGTGGATGAAATTAAGGTAGTATTTGACTCAGGACTTAATATCATTACCGGAGAAACTGGTGCGGGTAAATCAATCATTGTAAATGCAATTGGACAACTATGTGGTGAAAGGGCTAAAACGGATCTGGTACGAACCGGTGCAAAAAAAGCAGTTATCGAAGCAGAGATTAGTGTAAAATCCATTCCAAATATTGAAAAAGTATTACAGGAAATGGATATCGAATTCGATAAGACATTTTCATTGATCCTGCGTAAAGAACTCAACTCTTCCGGTTCCTCACGAATATTCATGAATGATTCTCCGATTAATTTATCACGATTAAATATGTTTAGCTCAATTGTTTTTGATTTTCATGGACAACATCAGCATCAACGATTGTTGAATCAGGACTATCATATTGCATATTTAGACTCATATTGTTCACTTGGTAAGTCATTGGTTTTGTATAAAGAACAATTTAGTAAGTACATGGAAGCTTGCCAAGAACGTGATGATCTAATCTCTAAACAGCACAAAGCTTTCCAAATGCAGGATATGTATCGCTATCAAAATGAAGAGTTAACCAAAGCTGAATTAAGGGAAGACGAACTGGATGAGCTAAAAGCTGAACTAAGAATATTATCCAATGTTGAGAATTTGCACCAATTTGGCAGGGCTTTGACAGAAGCTCTATATAATGGTGAAGTCAATGCCGGTGAACTTTTAAGTCAGGCAGAAGTTGATTTGAGCGAACTGGCGGAATTGGAT
>JARRPN010000035.1:2860-12488 GCA_037382875.1 Calditrichaceae bacterium
GAATTCGATCCCCAGCGCATAGAGTTTATTCATCAGCGAATTGCATCTTTGGAATTTTTATTAAAGAAATATCAAAAAGCCAGTATAAAGGACTTGATTGAATTACATGAAGAAATTGATCAAATGTTAGGGGATTTGGATCAATTTGATGAAGCAATCAAGCAAAAGGAAAAAGAAGTTGACGTACTTCAAGGTGAACTAGTAATTGCCGGTGAAAAATTATCGCAAATTCGGAGAGATGGATCTCAGCAATTTGAAAAAGCTATAACTGGAATTATGCATCATATAGGTATGAACAATGCAAATTTTCAGGTCAGACAATCCTATGTTGAAGATCAGGATTCATCGCTTAAACTCGATGGGAAACATATCAAACCAGGTAAAAATGGTTTTGATGAGATTGTGTTCGAAGTGTCAACTAACGCTGGTGAAGATTTTTATCCACTTCAAAAGATTGCTTCCGGGGGCGAAATCTCCAGAATCATGTTAGCCATAAAATCAGTTCTGGCAGAAACCGATCAGACACCTGTTCTAATTTTTGATGAGATTGATTCAGGAATATCCGGAAGAGTAGCCCAAATAGTTGGTAAAAATTTGAAAGAACTAGCCGACTATCATCAGATAATTTGTGTAACTCATTTACCGCAAATTGCTGCATTTGCTGGTTCTCACTATAAGGTTAGCAAAGTTGTTCAGGAAAATCATACAATGGTTGAAATTTCACAATTAAATAGCGAACAACAAATTCTGGAAATTGCTCATCTTCTTGGTGGTATAGATGTTTCTGGTCATGCCCTCCAAAATGCCCGTCATTTGATATTATAAATTTCGTTCATATACAAATTTATTTGGAGAAGATCGCCATGTCCGCCATTTTTTAAACCTTTTTAAATCCAAGAAAAAAGTTGAAACTCGTCCTGGAGCACTTTCTGCAGAAGAATTAAAAAAACGGGTTAGCGAAATTGGCAAAGGTAAAAAGGTTAATATTGTTCGTGTTCAATATGATGGAACTCCTGAGGATCATCCGGTTTCTGTTCAGATTTTAGCTATTAGGGATGAATATTTTACTGGTAATATTGTAAATGTTGAACGTAGCATAAAACAAGAATTAGACGAAAAATTAGTTTATGTAAAAGGCGGTGGAGGCAGCATAGATTTTTATTACAATGATGGTGATATACAAAGTATAGAAGAAGATATCGATGAAACCATCATCCAGGAAATGAATGAAGATCAAATTCTGGAAATTCTCGATGCATTGGACTTGAATGAATCGGTTATTATCAGCTATTATGATAAACACAAAGGTGGTGTCATGAACGGCACTGGTGAATTGGTTGAAAAAAATGTAGCTGAAAAGACATTTAAAATTCGCTTAAGTTTGTTAAATGATATTGAGCTGGATGAACCAAAAACCGTCAGTCTGTGTCTGGATACAGATTCTGTATTTGATTTGGAAGTGGTCCTTTAGTCTTTTAACTGATATTGATTTTATAAATATAAATTAAAATAGAAGTTTATTCCTACCACTGGTTGGTTTTAAAAATTTTGATACAAAATAAAATTTCTTAAATTCTATAATTAATAATATTTTTATATTTCAGAATATTGCATAAGAGGTAAATAGATGATAAATAATTCAGCTGTAATGGATGCACTAAAAGAAGTAAAATATCCCGGTTTTTCCAGAGATATTGTATCATTTGGAATTGTAAATTCTGTTGAGATTAAGGATGAAGTTATACAAATCAGTCTGGTTTTAAAAAGCCAGGATACTTCGATTGGAGATAAAATTAAAAATGAGGTTCGATCATTTTTAGAAAACAAGTTTCCAAAAAATAAAGTGATTGTTGAATTGGAACTGCAACAGTCTCAGCAATCCAATACAGGTCAGAAAAATGAGGCAGTAAGTTATCTTCCATCGGTAAAATATAAAATAGCCATTGCAAGTGGTAAGGGTGGTGTGGGTAAATCTACGGTTGCAGTCAATTTGGCAGTAGCGTTGGCAAAAAAAGGTGTTAAAGTTGGATTGCTGGATGCAGATATTTACGGCCCTAGTATTCCTCTTATGTTTGGCATAAAGGATAAACCATACTATGATGGTGAAAAGATTCATCCTATGGATGCATATGGGATTAAAATTATGTCCCTTGGTTTTCTTGTGGATAATGATGATGCTGTTATCTGGCGCGGTGCATTGGTAAGTCGTGCAATTCAGCAGTTAATGCATGATGTAAAATGGCCTGACCTGGATATTATGCTGTTTGATATGCCGCCTGGAACGGGTGATGCACAGCTTACTCTCTCGCAATCAATAGCTCTGGATGGGGCTATAATTGTATCTACACCACAGGATGTTGCGTTATTGGATGCGGTTAAAGGTGTAAAAATGTTTCGTAAAGTAAATGTGCCCATTGTTGGCATTGTTGAAAATATGAGCTATTTCATTTGTCCGGATTGTGGGAAACGTACAAATATTTTTTCGTACGGCGGAGTTGCAAAAGAGTGCAAAAAACATGATACTCAATTGCTGGGCGAAATCCCTTTAGATGCTGAGATAAGAGCTGGAGGCGATGCCGGAAAACCTATTGTTGAATTAAATCCGGATAGTCCGCAAACAAAAGCTTTTTTAGAAATTGCAGAAAATATCAGGACTACAATAATTAAATAGTTTACTCTTTATATAATTAGAATATATTATCTTCTTTGAAGTTTTTTATCTTATAGAGACCTTTTTTCATTGGTTGCAAAGCATTGGTGCATACCGTAAATTACTAAACTGTTTTTTTATCGCTGTTTTAAAAAGATAAGTTGATATTTTTCAATAGGTTAAACTGATATATTAATATAGGAAATATTTAATCATGAATACTTACAGATTAGTATTTACGTTTTTAATTATCACATTATTATTCTCAGATATAATTGCTGAAGATTGGGACTTTTTAGATATCGATCGGATAGGCGCCAGAAATTTTATAAAATCAAATCCAAACTACGATGGCAGAAATACGGTTATTATTATATTAGATACAGGAATTGATATGGGTGTAACCGGATTAGATAAATTACCTATTGGAGAAGTTAAGGTAATTGATGCTCAGGATTTTTCTGG
Source organism: Calditrichaceae bacterium (assembly GCA_037382875.1). Classification (GTDB taxonomy): domain Bacteria; phylum Calditrichota; class Calditrichia; order Calditrichales; family Calditrichaceae; genus JAFGKZ01. Next base: position 5,976 of record JARRPN010000035.1, read on the forward strand.
TGAAGGTGATGTGTATCTTGAAGAAGCAGTAATCGGGATAGAAAACAATGAGAAATATCTTGCAAATCCGGACAGTTTTAAAATGTTTGGCATTGATAAAATTTCTCATACGCCTGAAGATTCAATTTATTATATCGGTGTATTGAAAGAATCGAAACTGGTTAACTCGGTTATTCCCGATTTAAATAATAATAATGAAACTGATGATAAATTTGGTATAGCAGTATTCAATTCAAAAAAGGATGGCTGGCTGGCCTATGTAGATCTGGATGGTGATGGCAATATCGATGATGAACAACCTCTATGGAATTATAAAGATAAATTGCAGTCGTTTCAGTTCAGAGGAAGAAACACTAAACAAAATAGAAATTTAGTTAATTTTGCACTCAATATTTTTCCTGATGAAAACCGGGTGAATTTTCATTTTGACGGCAATGGTCATGGATCACATTGTGCTGGTATAGCTGCAGGTTATAAAATAAATGGTCAGGAAGGACTGAATGGAATAGCACCGGGCGCAAAGCTGATCAGTTTAAAAATTGGTGATGGCAGTCTATCCGGCGGCGCCACTGTAACAGGCAGCATGATATCTGCTTATGAGTATGGTATTGAATTTGCTAAAAATTATGAAGGTCCGGTAGTATTCAGTATGAGCTATGGCGTTGGATCAGAGATTGAGGGCATGTCTGATATGGACCTAATGCTAGATGATCTTTTAGCAGAAAATGAAGATTTACTTTTTGTTACCAGTGCTGGAAATGAAGGACCCGGCATTTCAACAGTAGGACTTCCTGCGGCTGCAAAACGCGTTTTAACAGTTGGAGCAATATATACACCAAAAATTGTTAATTCACTTTATGGCGCCTCCATACAAAAAGATATGATTACAAGTTTTAGTTCTCGTGGAGGAGAAGTTAACAAACCGGATGTCTGTACGCCGGGTGCTGCTTCTTCGACAATCCCACCTTATTCAAATCGTGATATTAAAGGAGGTACCAGCATGGCCTGCCCTCAGGCAGCCGGCGCAGTTGCTCTCCTAATGTCTGCAGCGGTTCAGCAGGAATCGATGTTACCTATCGTTGGATCACTCATTAAAAAAGCAATACGCTATTCAGCGGATCCTTTGACTGATTATTTACCTTTGGAACAAGGTGGTGGTGTTTTAAATGTTGGCAGGGCTTTTAAATTTTATAAATCATATATAGAAAATGACGATCAATCTGAAGTACTGGGTTATAATATTGATACAATCAGTCCGGCTTATGAGATGGAAAGTGGACAGACGGCTTACTGGCGATTTGGTGATTACTTCCCAACAGTAGACGATAAACAACGTTTCTATATTAATCCAATTTTTCCTAAGAGTAAAAAAGCAGATCAACGACATAATTTTTATCGGGCTTTTAATTTGGTCAGTTCTGAACCATGGATTAAAATCAATAAAAACTCGACCTATATAAAAGGCGATAAAGCTGCAACGGTAGATGTCTATTTTGATCAAAGCAAAATGAAGCAACCTGGTGTCTATAACGGTAAAATAACAGCATATAAAAAGGGCGGATTCTTAAGTGGCAATAAAGCAATCAACGCAGAATTTGAGTTATTATGCACAGTTATCAAACCCATCACTTTTGATGAATCTAATGATCATCTTTGGAGTTCTGCTAATATTCAATTAAGACCTGGAGAAATACATCGTGTATTTTATAAAATTCCGTTGATGGCTTCTGCAGGTATAATCAAATTAATTGCGGCTGGGAAATATGCCAATGTACGCGGATATTTATTTGATCCATCTGGCCGTGAAAGTAGCAAGTATATTCGGTTAAATACGGAACAAAGGAATGAAATACAAATGAGATTGTCCGATGAGGATCTTGAAACAGGAACATGGGAGTTGGTTTTGTACTCTGATTTAAGAAATTCTAAAACATCGATAGTAGAAGTTGGAATTTCCTTTTCAGGTTTGGAAACAATTCCTAATAGAATAACTTCAGTACAAATTGAAAATGGTTCTAATCCCCGAGGCCGGTTTGATGTTCTTAATCATTATAATAAAAAAATTGAAGCCACTGTAAGTGGCCAGATGATGGGCATTCAACGCGTAAAATATCTTGAAGCATCTTCCGATAAGTATGAATATTATTTTTCAGTAGGAAAGGATTATGAAAATGTCGAATTTGATCTTGAATTAACGGCAAAAGTATTCAACATGTTTACTGATTTTGCGGTAAATATTAAGGACTATTCAGGGAAAATCTTAAAGTCGGATGGATTCACTTACCGTAAATTAAAAATGAACTGGCGACCACCTGTTTCGGGTGATTATATTTTGGAGTTTATTCCAGGATTTGCTAAAAAAGAATCCAGAACTTGGCAGGTTTCATTAAAAGAAAGTTTTTATCTGTTTAATAGGATAAATATCGAAAGCAGTACATACAATTTCTATACGGATGTAAAGAAAACAGTAGATTTTACGATATATGGAGTGTTGTCGGTTGCTCCTGAAGATTTCTATCTTTTCGGTGAAATATGGTTAGATGAAACCGATAAGAATCACTTTAGACATATTATTCCTGTAATGCTTTTTACAGGATTGAATAATAATTAATGCATAACATTACTGTTTTGCCGGATCAACCGTTTTGAATTTGAAATTTCTTTTAAAGAATAAATTTGAAAGAGGAAATTAAACGATGGGTTTGATCCCTCTCTGTTTGATAGGTGCAGTCGTTTCATTGGATACTTTTGCGATATTTCAGGTTTTGATTTCTCAGCCGATAGTTGCCTGTACATTAATTGGCTGGCTATCAAATGATCCAATGACAGGAATACAAATTGGATTGCTTATGCAGCTTATCTGGATTAGTACATTGCCGGTTGGTGCAGTTACCATTCCGGATGGTAATTTAGGAGCCATTATAGCGACAATTATTGCAGTCAATACAGTTGGTATAGTACCTGATTATAAATCACTAGTTATCTTGTTTGCAATAATTTTTGGATTGTTAATGAGTTTTGTTGGAGCACATGCTTTAAATACTGTACGTACAGGAAATGTATATATACTGAATCAACTTTTAAATCGTGTTGAAGCCATGAAATTAAATCAGGTTGGAAAAGCAATCAGCTATTCATTGACGTTTAATTTCATAATTCTTTTTGCCATGATCCTATCCAGTACACTAATTGGTATTTCCATGATTGAAGCCATTCTAGTAAACAATGTTGAATCATGGATTCAATATACAAGGTATGCTGACATTGCAATATTTGGATCGGGTGCAGGATTAACATTTACACTTGTAAAAGGCTATAAGCCAAAGATAATAATTGCAGTGTTAATATTAATTGTTTTAAGTCTGATGTTATGGATATAACCGGTTCTAAAAATGAAGAAAGATTTAATAAATAAAAAATTTCTAGTCATTTTTTTACGATCATTTTTTATACAAGCTGTATGGAATTTTAAAAGCATGTTATCTATTGGATGGACATTTAGTTTATCCCCCATAGCTAAAAAATTATATACTAATGAGAAACAATATCAAGACTTTTTAATTAGACATTTATCCTTCTTTAATGCACATCCTTACTTCGCCTCATTTGCACTCGGGGCTATAGCACGTTTGGAAGAGGATATGGCTGATGAGGAAAAAAATGACCGCGAACAAATTGAAAAATTTAAAAATGCCATTATTGGTCCTCTGGGAGCCATTGGAGATCAGCTTTTCTGGGCTATTATAAAACCCTCATCTATTATGGTAGGATTTCTTGGGGTTCTAATTTTTCCGGAATCATCTCAAAAATTGATTTTTTTATGCATATTACTTATTCTTTATAATATTCCACATTTTTATATGAGATATTCTGGAATAGTCCGAGGATATAGCGAGAGATTATCAATTTACAGAAAATTGTGTATTGAGAACTTCTCTGGTTGGCGAAGAGTTTATTCCATTATTGGTGCGTTGGGATTTAGCATTGTTGTGGCGTATCTTATTCATCAAAGTATCCAGCACGATTTAATTGAAGTGCCTGTGTTCGGAATGAGTTTTGGAGTTGCCTATTTTTTGAGGTCACGTAGAAGAATGACCTATTTACCAGTTTTTATACCTCTGTTAATTGCTATAGTTATAGGAATATTGATATAAATATGATAGAAGAGACTATAATAATACAAAATAAATACGGGCTTCATGCCCGGCCTGCCGCTCATTTAGTAAAAGTTGCCGGTCAGTTTAAATCGGATATTAAAATTGTTAAAGATGGATTAGAGGTTAATGGAAAAAGTATCATGGGTGTTATGATGCTCGCAGCGGAACCTGGCAGCGAAATAATATTCAAAATTATAGGTGAAGATGAAGGCGAAGCCATGAAGGCAATCAAAGAATTAATTGCGATGAATTTTCATGAAGAGTAAAGAATCACAAAAAGAAGTTGTATTGGAGGGCATAGCGACCTCACCGGGTATTGCTATAGGTCCTGTTTATCTATTTAATCCATATTCGATTAACTTATCCGAACTGGAACCTGAAGTCGATGATATTGATACTGAGGTGGATCTATTTGAAAAAGCGCGACTCAAAGTGTTAGAACAGTTAGAAAATTCTCAGACTAACAGCGAAAATTTGTATGGCAACCAGTTTAATGAAATTTTTGAAACACAAAAAGAATTTCTAAATGATAAGGTATTGATGGATGAAATTATACAAACGATTAAAGAGAAGAAAAAATCTGCTGTTCATACAGTAACTGAAGTTTTATCTCAAAAAAGTGAATATTTCATAAATCTTGAAAATACCTATTTTAGAGAACGTGCTTTTGATATACTGGATCTTAAACAAAAATTAATTTTATTCCTTGTTGGTATAAATATAGATTATCATTTATCTCACCCGTCTATAATAGTTGCAGAATCTCTTTCACCAAGTGATACCATTCATTTCAACCGTAAATTTATTCTTGGATTCTTGACTGACAAAGGCGGTAAAACGGCTCATGCTGCGATTTTAGCACGTGGATTAAAGATTCCTGCTGTTGTTAATGGTATTAATTTATCTAAGCTTATTATTCAGGATGATATTCTGATTATTGATGGATTTAATGGGACTATTGTTATTAATCCTACAGAAGCAACCATAAAGAAATATCGCAGATTGCAGAATGAATATCAAAAATTTGAGAAAAATCTCCTTAAGGGTGTTCAATTATTACCAGAAACTAAAGACGGCGAACGTGTTCAACTTCTTGCTAATATTGATCTGCTTGAAGAAATTGATGCAGTTGAATCTACTTATGCAGATGGAGTTGGGTTATTCCGGACTGAAAATATATTTCTGGATGAAGAAAGGGAGCCCAACGAGGAAAATCAATTCAATATATATAAAAAATTAGCTGAGCAGATGGCACCAAAACAGGTCGTCATCCGAACAATTGATATAGGTGGAGATAAGCTGTTAGAAGGTTATGGTCATAGTAGGGAACCAAATCCTTATCTTGGCTGGCGGGCTATTCGTTTTTGTCTGGATAGACCGGAATTATTTAAAACACAGCTGCGAGCAATTTATCGGGCTAGCGTTTTTGGCAATATTAAAATCCTAGTCCCATTGGTATCTTCTATCAATGAAGTGATAAGAACAAAGGCAATCATCAGGGAAGTTAAGGCTGAACTTAGAGAAAAGGATATTGCTTATAACGATAATCTACAAATTGGAATCATGGTTGAGACACCTTCAGCTGCAATCTTATCGGATACATTAGCAGATTATGCTGATTATTTTAGTATCGGTACCAATGATTTAACACAGTATGTTCTTGCAATAGACAGAACCAATGACCGGGTTTCCAAATATTATAACTCATTTAATCCTGCTGTTCTGAAAATGGTTTCGGATTCTATCAAAGCTGCTCAGAATAAAAATATAGATATAACACTTTGTGGTGAATTTGGAGCCCAACCGGAAGCAATTCCTCTTTTATTGGGCATGGGATTGAGAAGTTTTAGTATGACTCCTCAATACATTTTAGAAGCAAAAATGGTAATTCGTTCGCTTAAAATAGATCAATGCGTAGAATTATACGAATCTGCAATGAAACTGCATACAGCAGATGATATAGAAAGAAAATGTAAAGAAGTGATACAGTCAATAATTCCGGACGCACAGCTACTCAAATAGGAGATAATATTAATGTATTCTGTTGACAAATCAAATTTTAAAAAAATATTATTGGATTTTCACATACAGATAAAAGAAAGTAATGCTCTTGTAGAGAAAGCTCAATTAAAGATTGACGCTAAGAAGATACAGAGAATTCTTTATTTTGGAATGGGAGGTTCAGCTATTGCAGGTAATCTGCTATATGATGCGTTATTTGATCAAATAAAAGCACCTATTGACGTTGTAAGAGGATATAATTGTCCAGCCTATTGTAATGAAAATACGCTTGTAATCGCTTCCAGTTATTCCGGTAACACTGAAGAGACGCTTAGTGCAATAAAAAATGTAAAAA
>JARRPN010000036.1:0-8875 GCA_037382875.1 Calditrichaceae bacterium
ATTTTGATTTTCCGATTCAATAATTTGAGCATTCATGCTGGTAAACCGTTCCATCGCAGCCTGTGTATGCGCAAATAGATCAGGATTGTCAATTTGATGTTCCAGTTTTAAATGAACATCGCACCAGTTACTTAATTTTTCGATCAATAAAAACATGGCTGGTGTGAACAATCCATAACCGCTGATATAGATATTTTTAACAGCCGGGAAATGAGATTGAAATTGATTTTCATTTAAAATCTTAGCAGCTGTATGTAAGGCAAATGGCTCATCAATCAAATGATGGCCGAATTGCTTATCAAGGGCGTTAAGTAGAATTCTAAAATTATCATATTTCAGAGGAGTATCACTTTTGTCTGATATCTGAATATTTTCAAACTCGGTGCTGTCATAGCCAAATCGACGTAACTCGGTGATGATTTCTGTTGTTTTCTTTACCAGACTGTCAGCTGCAGAACCTCCAGAGGATAAATATTTCAGTTCACTTATCTTTTTATCCAAAATATTCTCAACAATCAAATGCAACATTTCACCCGTAATGACTCTTTTGGCCCCGGGTATTGTTCTATATAATTGTAAAAGGATATCGTTAAATGTAAAAACCGGCGGATTGATTAATACTTTGTCAGGAGAAGTATCAATTAATTTTCTCCTAAATAAACGTACAGCCCTGTTTACCGGTAAAATTACTATGAAGTCATTTTGCTTAGTTTGAACAGATTTTAATATTTGCGGTGAAAAATAATAATAACCTTTAAACGGTCCTGTATAAACTTTAAGACTGGGCATTAGTCTGTTAATACTGAAATTCGAGTTTGAGTTGTTTGATCCTTTTTAGGAAAATCCAAAGTAAAAATAGTACCTTTGCCCGGAGCACTCTGGAAAGAAATCCGACCCTCATGCATTTGCATGATATTTTTACTTATGGCCAGGCCAACTCCTGCACCATCGTCTTTTGTTGAAAAATAGAGATCAAATACACGCTGTTGATCTTCCGGAGACATTCCCTTTCCATTATCACTAATATCCACAAAAATTCGTTTTTGATCGGACCGGGTCCGTATTAAAACCTTACCAGTTTGTCCGATGGCTTGAAATGCGTTTAACACAATATTTAGGAATACTTGTTTTAATTGATCCGGATCGCCATAGATAAAATCGAGATTTTTATCAAGTTCGGTTTCTATATGGACGTTACGCTCTATAGCTTGTTGCTGCACAAGAACCAAAACATCTTCAATAATCGAATTGATACGTATTAGCGAGAGATCAGCCGGTTTTGCCCTGGCTAATTTTAAGAACTGATCAAAGATGCGATTTAAACGTTTGCCTTCTGTTTTTAATACATTAAGTGACTTCAGAATTTTCTCATCATCACCAATTGACATACTGGCAATACGATTACTTAACACATCGGTATGCATTGCCAAAGAGGACAAAGGATTTTTAATTTCATGACTTATGGATGAAGCCAGATTGGTAATAACCCCAAATTGCATGGATCGTTGTAAATTACGTTCCAAATCTTTTAGTAAACGTAAATCTTTAAAAGTGAACAAAATGCCTGTGATCTGCCCCTCTTCCCGTGATATCTGTGAACTTACACGTAACTGCATATCGGTTCCGTCTGGAAGCCATACAATAATCTCATCATTTTCTATAACTTTACCTTCTAAAACGGCATAACTGATTGCATTACTTAATTCGCGACTACTCGCTTTAATTAATTCAAAATAACGCGGGAAAGCTTGATCCTCAGGACAGCGAAAAATGGTCTTTGCCGCTTCGTTATAGCTAATTACCCGGCCATGCACATCAAATAAAACAATGCTTTCATCAACTACCTGGAGCATATTAGCAATACGTTTTTCCGCTTTGCGATAGCCTTCACTTAATACCCCTACTTTTTTTATCGTATCACTCAGAACTTTAAAAGTATCTGTGTATTCTTCTTTTTTTGTGTAATCATCATTTTCCTCAAAATTTCCGGTGTCCAATTGAATGGCCACTTTTTTTAATGATTCCAGAGGTTGAGTGTAAGCCCTGGAAACAAAATAAAATGTAAAGAACAGCAGCAGAGCAAATATGGCAACAATCGGGAAGAATACGGTTGATAAATCTTTATAAAAACTGACCATTTCCCTCTGTGATAAAACCAATCGCAAATAACTGAAAATCTGATTTTCTTTATTAATCATAGGAATAATAACATCTAATACTTTTGTACTGTCATTCCAGGTTTTAGATAAAACATGCGGTTGACGTGCTTGAAGATTTTGTAATTCCTGCGGCGATTTATATTTATGTCCTTCAATAGATCTATCACTGCTTAACAGTATAGTCATTTCATTGTTTATAAGTAAAATATGAATTATACTACCCGTTTCAGTTGTCATTGAATTCATTAATGATCGAAGCAATGCTTTCTCACGTGGTGTTAATTTCTCAAGGTTTTGATCAGCTACATTTAATAAGGCTTCCTCAACAGCATTACCTAAAATTAATGCGCTGCGTTCCAGAAGTTGTGTGTTTAACTCTGAATACGATCTTATCAGAAAATAGGTACTGACAACAGTGGCGATTAGAAAAATGACAACGATAATAAGTAACCGTTGATAAATTGGTTTCATAAAGTATGTATTTTTATTGTGATTTTGTTCGAGCAGAAATATTAATCATTTCCACTTCCAAATGTTCACTGATAAGATAGTATTTTTCAAATAAATTGGCAACGGAACAGGCATGGTTAGGCAAAATTATAACCGGGCTGCCCAATTCAATGGATTGTGCCTGCTTTAATATTAATATCCCGTGTTCTTCTGAAATACGTTCGATCGTAGCTTCTATATTGACTGGAGTTCCAAATCCTGATAATAATTGCAAACTGTGAGCACCCTGATCTAAGCCCAATGCTTTGCTGCCGGCATCAATGACAATTTGATCTTTTTTAGGCTGTGATATCACCGTGGCCAGAACAAACAGACTGCAGGATTCGGCTCGGGTAGAACCAAGTGCTAACTGAATGCCATCATAAAACACATAATTTCCGGGACGAATTTCATTCACTTCATCACTCCGCGCTGCATATTTTGCTGTATGCGTTGATCCAACGCTCACGGTCTGTACTTCGATACCTTTTTTATGTAAAAACAAATGGGCCGATTCGACGGCTTTCGCCTCAGCTTCGCCAATTCTGGCGACTTCAGCTTCCGAGTCAGCCATATAAACCTGTCCAGCATGCGTAAAGATCCCTTCCAGCAACATCCAGGGTTCATCCATAATTTTTTGAGCCAGCTTTAATAATATCTTATTATCTTTTATTCCACAACGACCAAATCCGGAATCAATTTCAATGCGCACTTCAAGCGGTTTGATAGTTTTTTGAAAGGAAGGCCGCAGTAACTCAATCTGTTGTTCATTATCGATGCCAATAATTACCCTGCATTTTGCATGCAGCATTTTTAGTCGGTTAATCTTTATTGGGTGTGTAATCTGATTAGCTATAAAAATATCCTGAATGCCCGATTCAAACATAATTTCTGCTTCAGATAATTTTGCCGTGGATACACCGGAAGCGCCTAAAGTAATCTGCCGATGAGCAATATCAATCGATTTATGCGTTTTGATGTGTGGACGCAGCCAGGAGTAGTTCTCATCCGCCAGAGTCTGCATATGTAATATATTTCTATCCAGACGATCTTCTATTATAATAAGTGCAGGTGTATCAATATTTCTATGCAGATTTTTTAACTGACTTTCATCAAAAACCTGTAAATTTGGCGAATAAACACTTTTCATTGCAATCCTTTACAATACGCCTTTTATGACGTAATCAATCATTCATGATATAAAAATGAGAAAATGAGTTTCGGATTCATTTGTAAATCCGGATTGGAATTTGGGAATAAAAATCAACCATCTTGCTTCTGTAAATTAAGAATTTATTATTCTCTTGATGCGTTCCCATAATCCTTGCCCAAAATATTTATCGGCAACTGTAAGAATATTTTGAATGGATGCCAGAACATCGCTATCGCCAGCCCAGTTTTCATAAACGATATCCATATTTTCCTGGTTGATAAAATCATTCAAAATATAGGCGGCAACAGCCAGATCATCCATATAACCGATCGGGCCGAGAAAAGCCTCAGGCAGAATATCAATGGGCATAAGAAAATAGGCAATACCGATGCCCAGTTTTATTTTTTTATTTCGTGTTATGCGTTTATCTAAAGTTAATTTTACCAACAAATGAAAAAAATCCGGCGCTAATAATAGTAAATGGCCATATTCAAAATTCTGTTTTTCCAGAAATTCTATGATCTGTTTTCTGATTTTGATATAGAAATCCAACTGTTTTTTATTCATGCCATTGCTTTCATTCACATCATGGACTTCATCCATTTTTGACTCTCCTCATATAAATTTATTAACTGAAATCAATTTAATATGTTCGAATTTTAATTCCGAATTTTTTCATCGATTTCAGTTATTTAATTTATTCCTCTTTCACGACATATCGAATCATATGCGTTATTAATTTCAGCCATTTTTTGATTGGCATTCTTTATAAAATCTTCCGGCATACCTTTAGCTATCAGTTTGTCGGGATGATATTGCATTACCAGTTTTCGATAGCTTGTTTTAATTTCATCATCGGAGGCATTTTGCTGGACGCCTAATACCTGATATGCCCTGCCATTCCCTTTTATAAACATAGCCTTTATCTGATCGTATTCTATCTGGGACAAACCGAATACACCAGCTACATCTTTTATGAATTTTTCTTCAGCAGGGTGAAACTTTCCATCAGCCATGGATATTTGAAACAATAATTGAATTAAAATTTGCATGATATCCGGCTGAAAACCGATTATGGTTTTAAACTGAGCTGCGATTTGTGCTGCGCTAACCGGTGAAGATTTTGCTTCATTAAATAATTGAGCTACAATTTTACGTTCATTTGTATCCAGGTTGAGATTATAACGAACAAAATGGTCGAACGCTTTTACTTCATCGCTGGTGACAACACCATCAGCCTTAGCCATTTTTGCAGCTAATGAAGCCAGGCTCACATAAAAAACAAACTGCCGGTCATTATTGGTGCGTGCTTCATCTACACTCAATCTGTGATTACAAGCGGGACAGATACCATTTTTAAAATCATTTAATGAAATATCAATTCCGCAATGAGGACATCGAATATTGTTTGATTTGGTTAGTGATTCAACGCTCTTATCATACAAGTGTCCCAAAGCACCTAAAAAAATAGCGCCAATCGGTCCGCCAATCATGAATCCGAAACCTGCACCTATTGCTTTTCCCCAAAAACCCATGATTAATTCCTACGATAAACCATAATATTTGTTGTATTCATTTTTATTTTAAATTCATCATCCCGACTGCTGGGAAATCAGTATTACAATTATGATTAATGGTTTTCAATTTAGTAAAATATGAAATTTTACCAAAATCTGAATTACCAATTTTTTTCCAATTTAGTACTGAAAATATGAGAAACATTCATTAAATTATTATAAATGACAGTATCATGAAAGAGTATGCTATGAAAACTTTAATTATAATAATTCTGATTCCTATCTGTTTACTGAGTCAGCATGTCAAATTTAAAGACTATTTTGAAAATGCTACCATGCGGGTTGATTATTATCATACTGGTGACGCTGATGAAGAATTTATTGCCATCGATCAAATTTATAAACAGGGTATCTGGGCTGGTACAGTAACTAATTTAATCGATCCATTTGATCTGGGTAAATATCTATTGAAAATCTATGATAAAAAATCGAATATGCTTATCTACTCAAAGGGATTTGCTACCTATTTCGGAGAATATCAAACTACTTCACCCGCTAAAGCAGGCATAAAAAGGACCTACCATGAAACTGTACTATTTCCTAACCCTTTAAACAAAATACGTTTATGTATCGATGTGAGAGATCGCAAGAATCAGCTAACATCTTTATTCGAAACAGAAATTGATCCATCGGATTATCATATAAATAATCAGTCAACTGCAAGAAATGATAGCATTATTAAAATGGTTGATAATGGAGATCCTCAACATAAAGTGGATTTGGTTATTCTTGGAGATGGATATACTTCAAGTGATTTTATTAAATTCAAAACTGATTTAAAAAAGTATTCAGATATTCTGTTTACTATTGAACCGTTTAGAAGTAATAAATCAAATTTTAATATTTGTGGAGTTTTTAGCCCTTCCATGGAAAGCGGTACGGATGAACCTACAAAAGGCAAATATAGAAATACGGTTTTAAATACTACCTTTAATTCACTCGATTCACCGCGATATCTGCTAACCGAGGACAATAAGTCTATTCGAGATCTAGCTTCACAAGTGCCTTATGATCTGGCTTATGTTATGGTTAATGTTGAGCGTTACGGAGGGGGTGGGATTTACAATACCTTAGGTCTGTTTACTGCCAGTGAAGTTAAGTGGAATGAATATGTGTTTGTGCATGAATTCGGTCATTTTTTCGCAGCACTGGGTGATGAGTATTATAATTCCAGCGTGGCTTATGATGAATTTTATCCGCGAGGAATTGAACCGGCAGAAGCTAATTTAACAGCTCTACTCGATCCCGATAATGTTAAATGGAAAGATTTACTATCACCCGGGATTGATGTTCCTACTGACTGGGGTAAGGCAGAGTTCGACAGCATGTATTTTCAAATTGATGAGTTACGTAATCAACGTTCTAAAATGTTGGATTCACTTCAAAACATTGGTGCGTCTGCAGATACGATAGACAAGATAACCAAAACTTTTGCTGACAGCATACAATCCATTAAAAAAGAAATTGATAATTTTATATCGAATCATCCATTGCGTGGTAAAATTGGTGTATTTGAAGGCGGTGGTTATTCATCAAAAGAAATTTACCGACCTACTGTTAATTCGATTATGCATAAATTTGATGAAAAGGACTGGTCATATTACAGAGTTAGTGAAGTCCAGTTGCAGAAAATGATTGACTATTATTGTAAATAAAATAAATCTACCATGATCCGAACGCATTCTATCATTCTAATTATTATGTTATTATTTTTCAGTTGCACGGTTCCACAATATATATGGCCGCAAAAGGATATAAATGCTGAAGACATTAATCAATCATCATTGAAGAGGAAATTATTAATTGTCTCACGAGATAGCGAGTTTAAAAATGCAATCGTACAAAGAATTAAAGAGGCTTTTAAAGACAAGGAAGTATATATTAAAATTATTGGAATTAACAGGCTGGAAAATGAAGATCCCAATGACTATTCAGCAACATTAATATTGAACACTGCAATGGGTTGGAGGATAGATAAAAAAGTGGAAAGTTTCCTGAAGAAATACGGAAAAGTTAGAACAATCATTGTTATAACAACATCCGCCGGCGGTGACATTCTTCCAGATTTGAAAGGAAGAAATATTGATGCTATTTCGACTGCATCAGTTATTGATAAAACCGATGAAGTGGCTGATTTGGTTAAAAATAAACTTAATAGTATCTTAAATGAAAACTGAAATATAGAAGGTAATTTATTAATGTCAGTAAAAACACATCATATCAAAATAAATGATTGTATTACCCTAGGAAACGATTTACCTTTCACATTAATCGCTGGACCCTGCCAGCTTGAAAATCGAAATCATACAATTTTCATGATAAAAGAACTTACTGAAATTACAAATGAATTAAACATTCCATTTATTCTTAAAACCTCTTTCGATAAAGCCAATCGCAGTAGTGGGAATTCAGAAAGAGGCATTGGCCTGGAAAAAGCGCTTGATATATTCAGGGAAATTAAAGAATCATTTAGTTGCCCAGTTCTGACCGATGTTCATTCAGAAGCACAATGTGAGCCTGTTGCCGCTGTCGTTGATATATTACAGATACCGGCCTTTTTATGCCGTCAAACAGATCTGGTAAAAGCCGTTGCCAGTACTGGAAAAACTGTAAATGTTAAAAAGGGACAGTTTCTTTCACCCTGGGATGTAAAGAATATCGTTGAAAAGATTGAATCAACAGGAAATCATAAAATCATGCTGACAGAACGGGGTGTATCCTTTGGTTATAACACATTAGTTGTAGATCCTCGATCCATTCCGATTATGGCCAAAACCGGGTACCCAACTGTGATTGATGCCACTCATGCCGTTCAACAACCGGGTGGCCTGGGCAATGCCACCGGAGGTGACCGTGAAATGGCACCTATTATAGCCCGGACAGCTGTTGCAAATGGCGTGGCAGCAGTATTTATTGAAACACATGATAATCCGGATAATGCACCCTCAGACGGCCCAAATATGATTGCACTTGATCAGATGAAGGAATTGCTAAAACTATTACAACAACTGGATAAAATTGCAAAAGAAAATCCCGTTGTCCTTTCTTAAATTTATATTTTTAATGCATATATTTAGTGGCTGTACTATTTGTTCTCAGAATATTTTTATCTAATTTTTTTATCCAAAATATTTTAGGTATATTATTTCGCATCCTGATTAATCAAAATAAAGGAATATAAATATGAAGCAACTATACATTTATCTAGGATTGGTATTTTTAATTCTTTGTTCCTCTACTAAACCATATCTAAATAAAAAACTGTCTGTTGAGGAGCGCGCAGAAGATTTGCTAAAAAAGATGACGCTTGATGAAAAGATCGATATGCTCGGTGGTTATGAAAACTTTAATATTCGTCCATTAGAACGATTAGGCATTCCCATGATCCGTATGGCCGATGGTCCTGTAGGTGTTCGTAATTATGGAGAATCGACAGCTTACCCTGCTTCCATTGGACTGGCCGCTTCGTTTAATACAGATCTTGCACAAAAAGTTGG
>JARRPN010000037.1:0-11181 GCA_037382875.1 Calditrichaceae bacterium
GACTCAATCCGCCTTATTATTACATCGCCTCCCTATTTCAATGTTAAAGACTATGGCATGGCTGGACAAATCGGCAAAAGCAGTAAAACCTATGAACATTATATAGAAAGTATGTTACCGGTCTGGAAAGAATGTTATCGGATTCTAAAACCAAACGGTAAGCTGTGTATCAATACACCCATTATGCCGATGGAGAAAAAAGTATATTCTACACATTATAACAGAGATATTTTAAATATTAACAATGATGTTGAACAATCGATCTTGCGCAACACATCGTTTTACCGCTATGGTAATATCATCTGGGATAAAGGCAGTACGGATCAGTTAATGATGGGATCATATCCCTATCCTCCGAATTTTTATTTATTAAATACCATCGAGTATATCAATATTTTTGTAAAAGACGGGCAACCAGAAAAAATCTCAAAGACAATAAAAGAAAAATCAAAATTAACCAAAGAAGAATGGCGCGAATATATTTCTACCATCTGGAAATTTGCACCGGAACGCAATCGCGATCATCCGGCACCTTTTCCTGTTGAACTACCAATACGGTTAATCAAAATGTATTCTTTTGTGGATGATATTATTGTGGATCCTTTTATGGGATCAGGGACTACGGCAATAGCTGCTGTTTTGAATGATCGCAAATATATCGGATATGAAATAAATCCTAATTATGTTGAAATGTCTAATTATCGACTGGATTTATTAAACCAGGGTAAACTATTTATCCAAAATAATTTTGGTAAAAAACCGGATTATGAATTCATTGAGATCTTGAAGAAAATGATGAATGATCAATATTTTGATGAGACTGAGATTATGGATAAAATGCAAAAGGGCCAGCCTGTTGAAGAGATATTAAAGTATCTTTACACTCAATTTAAATCATAGTAACATAAGTAAGCTTAGTTAAATATTTTTATCACTCCTTAATTTTTTTAATGAACTAATTTTTGAATGATGAAAAATATAATTTGGTGAATTATACTTCCTTCGTTTACCGGTGACTGGATTTCTAGGCGAATACCAGCTTGGCTTTAAATTATCAAAAACATTCCTATCAACATAACCAATGATAATGGCCTGCTGGACATGATCAACTATTCGTTCTCGTAATATTTTTGGTTTTTTATCATCTTTTGCATTATTAGGGATAGGAATGGCTACAAAGATAATCCCGCCTGTATATTTGCCCAGATGGTGCTCATGTTTTGCAGTCCATACTCGGCAACCGTAGGGTTCATATGGTAGAATTTTTCCATAATACAATTTGCGGTAGTATTTATTTGGAATGGCTTCGGCTTTGATATCATATATTTTATCACGAATAATTATATCTCCTGAATCCACCTGATGGGCTTCATAATTATCAGCTAATGACATATTCAGCTCAAAATAACATCGAATTACAACTTCGCCTAATGCACCGATATAGTTACTTTCAATGTGCGATAGAGGTGAATTTCGAGGGACAAATTGCCTTACAATCAGAGCTGTTCTGCGTTCCGCATGCTGTTGCGCAATTTTTTGCATTTCCGGGGTAATATCAACGCGAATAAATTTCTGATAAACTGTCATATCAGTTTTCAATCAAATTCCAGGCACCTGCTAAATTCCATATACTTACACTTCCATCTGCAAATGCAGCTACCAGACGGGAATCATCTATTGTATATTTTAATGCTGTAATGGATTGACTCTCACCTGTTGTACCAGGATATTCACTCCAATCATCAGTCGAGCCATCGGTTGACCATAATCTTATGGTTCCCGTTTCACCGGAGGCAACAGCCAGCCAGTTACCGTTGTTAGAAAAAGTAGCTGCTTTAATTGGGCCCGATTCTGAAGATAAAAGTGTGCTTTCAGTCCAATTACTTGTTGACCTTATTCTTATCTCGCCATCTGAAGATCCGCTCATAAGATATTGGGAATTTGGTGAAAAACATAAATTAGTAATATCATCGGAATGATCATCCAGAGTGTATAAATCGTTCCAGCTGTCCGTTGACCAAATTATTATCTGATCATCACTTCCACCACTGGCTAACCAGCTGCCATTGGGCGAAAAATCTAATTTATTAATCTGTTCGTAATCGGTGTGCTTCGATAATGTGGCAGAAAAACTCCAGTCACTGGTATTCCAAAGATAGATGAATTTATACTGAGCCACAGCGAGGTAATTATCATCCATCGAAAATTGACAGGAAGAAAGTGAATAGGCGTTCAAATAAAGCGTGTCAACTTCAGTCCATCCATCATTATTTAGAATCCGAACTAAACCCAGGTCTGTGCCAACAGCTAACCAGGGATTATTATGCGCAAATTCAGCATCGACCACATTGGCTGTCGGCTTGCTTGTACTTCCCTGAACCGATTGTACCTGTGACCAGAAATCTGTATTATAAATATCACATATATTGCCTTCACGGCCCAGAATCATGAATGAGCCATCGGTAGAGAAATCAATTGAATTCACCTTATTGCCGGCCAAAGATGGCATATCCATCCGGGTAAAAGTGTCACTAAATCCAATACTTCCTTTTAATGGTTTGGAAATATTCAACTCCGTTATGGCTCTTAAAACAACATCATATTCATTGCCGTCATAAATGTCATCAAGGGTATACTGAGTAGAATTTGCAGGTAATTCTACAGAAATTGTATCAGTAGTGCCTTGAACTACATACTGAAAAATGTATCCGGTTTCATATGAACAATTATGTGTCCAACTTACTAAAGCTGAATGATCATTAAGAGAACTAACTTCTAGATTTGAGGGAACGATAAAATTTGTCTGAGCACTGATTTGATTTGAAAATTCAGATTCATAATTCTCTGAGAATGCTTTAACTCTGTAAGCATACGATTTATATGCAATCGCAGTAGTATCAATCCAGTCAGCCTGATTTTCATCAAGTACGGCTATTTCAGTCCAGGAATCGGTTATACCAGCCCGACGTTCAATTATAAATCCTCTTTCAAACAGAGAATTATCTTTCCAAATTAGCTGAATTTCATGATCGGTCAATGAATTTGCATCTAATTCAGTTGGGGATTCTATTTGAACCTTTGTACTGTATTCATTTGATTTTGATGATTCATTATGATTTGTATAGCCGATCAGATAATATTTATATTCTTTGTTATAACTCAATCCCTTATCAGTAAAGTAATAGATAGACTGACTCACATTGCCTACATTTGTCCACTCGGGTTCACTTTCTCCCTTACGAAATATTTTAAATCCATCATTAAATCCACAAGTGTCATGCCAGGTCAAAAAAATGGAATTTTCGGATTGCGCTACTCCTTCTATCTCATACGGAGGAGTAAATTCTACTTTGAGTGACGGTTCATTGGAAAATTTAGATTTGTTAGCATCTGCCAGACCGCAAATTCGATATGAATACATCACATCCGTATTGCATGTTGTATCCAAATAGGTGAGCTGATCGGTATCTTTTATATCTATTAGCTTAAACCATTCCTCATCACCTGATTTACGCATAATTTGATATCCTGTAGTGTACTGATCATTTTCTTTCCAATTTAAGCGTATCCATTCCCCATCCTTAGCCAAAGTCAGGAGGCCCGGACTATTTAGATTAAAATCTGGATCAACCGGATTGTCATAATTAAAATCACACTGGACAAGCATTAATGCACAGACAGAAATAGTAATAAGAAATTTCATATTCATCCTAAATTAAAATTATTTTAAACCAAGTTTATATTTTAATCGATTAACTTTGTACCATTTATATATTGCTCCAATAGATACGGCACAAGTAATGGTAGAAAAGCCGTAGCTCATATACGTGAATGTCTGCGTCAAATCTTTATAATCTGCCGCATCGGAGGATTTGGTGGCGTTTTCATAATTTGAATACATTTGACTTGCCAGATATAATGAACCAGCAGCTAACACAAGTCCCGTCATTGAACCGATATTATACCATTTCCTCTGATCCTGAAGCCTCTTCAAATCATCGCCTCCATATTTGAGATCGATATCGAGTTCGGTTGTCTCATCACCGGTTATTTTTATATTATTTTGATACGGGTAATAACTCATTGCATAAAGCTCTAATAAATAATTTCCTGCAAGAACAGGTAATGTTTGTGATTTTGATATTAGATATTTTTGTTCCTCTTCCCCCTGCCGTAATACCATATTTATATTATTTATCTTTGTATCCAATTTTAATTGACCTATTGCTGGAGTAAGATTGATATCCCAAAATATTTTATCTCCTGCTTTAAGTTCTAATTCATCTGTAAATGGCTTATAAAAATTATGTTTCACTTCAACATGATATTTTCCTGGTTCGAGACGTTCTCCACGAAAAAGATTCTTTCCAACCGATTGATAATTAATGAAGATTTCTGCATCCTGAATTTTGGATTTGATCTCCAGATAAGCATATTTGGACTGTAGATCAATAACCAATTGATTCAGTGTATCGGCTTTAACCATGATTTTTTCACCATAAGTCTGATATTCGTCTTTTTGAATGAGTATTTCATGGTAACCGGAATTGATTGTATTGATATACAATGGTGTTGTTCCAAAATTTTTATCATCAATAAAAATAGATGCTTCCGATGGTGATGTAACAATTTGTAATGATCCCGGTTCATTTTGTATTGGCAGTGAGCTAGTTGGAAGGGATAATAAAGTACGTAAAGCCGTTTCAACGCCTTTGACAAGCAAATTTTCTATTTCGCCGCGATAATCATAATTAGTAGACGATTCAATCTTTCCTGTCTGCACATCTATAATACGCAATTCCAGAGTATACACATTACCAAATTTCCCAAATGAACCTGCCAACATTTTTTGAACACCCAGCAGCTTACCTACTTCCACTACACATTCATCGGAAGTACAGCCACTTTGCTGCAAACCCTGTTCATTTAGAATCTCTTCCATCCGGGATCGTTCAATAACCTTATAATCACCCAGGTTGACGAGCAGAGATCGCAGGCGATTACTAAGCACACTTGTCTCCGATGGATCGATTCCCAGTGATTCCAGATCCAGAACTGCAATCGTTGTCTGAGACTGGCTAAGTAGAATATTACTGCTGAATAAGATTATGAGTAAATATTTATACACTGATTATCCTTTATATTTATCTTCTATTTCAATAATTGCATTTTTCCAGCCAATAAGGCTTCACCAAAATCAACCAGATAAAAATAATTACCTGAAGCAGCGGGTAAGCCGTTATCCAGTTTGCCATCCCATTGCAATTTATAATGACCAGGATGTGTAACTACAATTGATAATATTCTAACCAGCCGCCCGAGGGTGTCATAAATTTTTACGGTAACGATCCGGTTCAGCATTTTATTAACCTTAAACTGAATAGTGGTTGAAGGATTAAACGGATTCGGATAGTTCCCCAGTAATTCAAAATTCTTTGCTATATTGATATGGTCGGATTCTTCTTCGACATCGGTTGCATCCCCAAAGCTGGTAAAAGGACTGATGACACCATAAGCTAAACTAAGATCAATAATCTCATTTCTAATATCAGTAGATTCATCCTGAAGATAATATTCAATCAACAAATGCTCAATTTTTAATTTAGCCCATATTTTTGGCAGAAATTGATATTTCTGTACAACAGAATCATCAAGATTCAAAGCATAACTATAAGTCACCGGTTCACTAAAAGCTTCTCCATTTAGAGAAACATCTATTGGAACCGCTTCAGTAAAACGACCACTGACAATCATTTGCTGACCCTGATACAGATTTGGTAAAGGATTCGGATAAGTCTCATTAATCACTGGTACTGAGAATGTCATAGAAGTATTTAACAAAACAGGATTTCTAATTTTTAAATAGAATTCAGTTAACCGTTCTTCCAAGACATCACCTTCAAGAAAATCAGCGAAACCATTATTTTCAACTGAGATGCTTGTCAGCACTTTCTTTTGAACATCGCTGCCGATTCCAAAACTATATATATTTAAATTGGTATCCACTTCGGCTATTGCCTGATTAATATGATCAATTAAACTGTTATCTTCAGTCACTCCGACTGTTGCCTGCCCATCAGTCAGAAAAATAATTATATTTGCTGTACTGTCAGCTGCTTCAATAAACTGAAGTGTTGCTATATCAAATGCACCCGAGATATTGGTTCCCCCGGTAGCAGAAATATCGTTTATATAGGTTAGAGCCTGGCTTTTCGTACTAGTATTAAATTCAACATGTGATGTGTTCATGCTTGCTACTTCGCTTGAAAAATCGACAATATTGAACCAGTCACCATCATTTAAGTTTTCGATAATAAAACTTGCCGCATTTTTCGCCTGTGTCATTTTATCACCATACATGCTACCTGAACGATCAATGATTATGGTAAAATATTTATTAATCACATCTGCATTTTCACTGGGATCTGGTTCAGCTATATAAACAAAAAATCCGCCCATGTCATCAGGTACCTTATCAGCCGGCATCCGAGTGCTGAAACTAAACAATCCCAACTCATCCAAACTTAAACTGTATCGAATATGATAATCCTGTGATGCAGGTTTTGCATAAGTATGACTCGTTAGGATTGCAAAGTTTCCATCATTGTTAACCATGATACTATCATGTTCACTTAACATTTGAATTGAATTAATTGTGCGAAGTGAAGTCAGATTAAAACTGATTTGCTGCTTATCGAGAGCTAAAGTTTGAATTTTGGAATAATCATTAGCATAAATGAAATCGACTTTTCCAAATTCGTATGGTAGCAACTGAACGTATGATAATTCCATAATTAAAGATGAATCAGCCTTCACGGCATCTTCAACATCAAAGTAAATCGGTGTATCACCAAGATATAATTTTAAATCCTCATCCATGGATCCTCCCGATCCAGGATTGGTTGTATCCTGCGGCGTAGGAGCAAAAGAAGCTTCATACCAGGTTCCATTAATTTTCCATCTCAAGGCCGTTGCAGTAGCGGTTCCCGGTAAAGGAAATCCATATTTAACAATTTTCGGACTGCCAGAGATGTTTTTAAACGTTTGTTTGGAAGTAATAACCGCAACCTGATTTTCAACATTAACCTGAATATCCGATTCAATTAATTTCAAATAAGTTCCGGATTCAGCGTCGACAATAGCAACACCATTAGCCAGAAGAATTCCAGAGATTAAAAAGATGATCGGTAATATTTTAATCATATTTCCGCCTATTGTGAAGTTAAAATTAGATATTTTAATTGCATCCCCAAAAATAAAAGAATAAGACTACCTAAACTTATACAACTTATATGCCACCAACGAAATTAATCTTTATATTAAAAGAACAATCATATTATTTTGTATTAAAAGCAATAAAATCAGCTATTCTCCCTTGCTTAGAAAAATAGCAAATTGAATCTTACAACAATCGAATTATATTTAAAATACGAAATTATTACGCCCAGTCCGAATAATATTCGTATCTGCATCTTATAGTATGGATAAAATATAGTAGAAATAATATAATATCAATAAGTAAAATTACCATTTAGTGAAAAATATTACTTCTATTTATCAATCTGTTTCAACCATTTATCCATCATAATTACGCTTCACTAACTGGATAAAAAATATGGAAACCTTCCTGTAAACGAACACGTCCATTATAGTAACCAGACCAAAAAACCATCAACGTGAAAGGAGCAGCCATGAATAATTCAATTAAAATCAGTGGCGCTTTAATCGTTATTTTTATAATGCTTTTAGCCAGCAACATTTTTGCCGGAAATGGCAAAGTAAATTGGGACGCCTTCGGCACCAACTTGGTTGTGGCTTTAAAATCAAATCATCCGGGATTGCAGGAATCCGCTATGCAAAGAATCATTCGCTATTCAGATAGCCTGGAAGTCACCAATGGTATATATGACATTGCGCTGATTTTTAGATTTGATGATAATCCACAGATGCGCAGACTGGCAATGGTAACACTGTCAAAAATTAATACTGATTATTCACTAAGCTACCTGTGCAAATATCTCAAGTACGAAGATAATCAATCTATTCGCAAACAATGTTGCTGCATCATCCGTGATTATTACGTATCTAACAAACCTGATAAAATGGATGAGTTAGCTGTATTACTTACAGAAAGAGCGCTGCATTAGGTTCTAGATTTATTATTGTATTAGACGGATTCTGTCTAAGTCATTATTTGACGAAATAATCTTATTACCGACTATGAGTAAAGATTAAGAGCACGATTAAGATTTAACAATATTGGTAAACAACACTCCCTCCGTTGTATTACCTGGAGAGAGCCTCTTAGGGCTCTCTCATTCCTGTTATTATATCTCTAAAACATGATTCGAAAATCTTTTTTATCAAATTTATATTGAAAATAATTTGAAATATCTTTATTTAAATTCAAATTGGATTTATCTTACGTATTAAAATAATATAAATTTTAGAAATGAATAATCCGTTTATTTTAAAATCTCTGTTATCTTTGCTCCTTTTCTTCTGTGCTTTTTCGTATGCAAAATCCATTCATGTAAAAAATCTTTCTCTGGAAGATGGTCTATCTCAATCCAGTGTTTTATGCATCTTACAGGATCAACAAGGATTCATGTGGTTCGGTACTGAGGATGGTCTTAATCGATTTGATGGATATAAATTTACCGTATTTCGTCATGACCCCATGGATTCTCTATCTATTTCCGATAACCATATAAATTGTCTGTTTGAAGGAAGATAAATGATGATAATTCATCACCACTACAATCAAATCATATCCGGAGTATTTATCAGGATCAATACAAAATATTCTGGATTGGTACTTTGAATAAAGGTTTATATTCCTTCGATGCAAAACAGAATATGTGGAAACAATATCAGTTTGGAGAAGATTTAAATTATCCTCAAGCAATGAACACCATTGCGGATATCTGCCCGGATCAAAAAGATAAAGACTATTTATGGCTGGCAACATTTTATGGTTTACTACATTTTAACATGCAAACAGGCGAGTATTCTCATTGGAAATTGTCAACAGATGATCAGAACTCACTGAGTGACAATATTATTTGGGATATAGAAAATTATGCCCTTAATAATGACTATCTGTTACTTATTGCCACTAATGATCGCCTGAATGTATTTAATATCGAATCCGGCAAATTTACCAGTAACTTCTACAGTAAAAATGTAAGTTTAGGAAAAAAGGCATCAAGGACTATCTATAAATTGAAGGATGATCAGTTTTGGATCGGCACTATGGATGGTGTTATGGAATTAACCATTTCTAACCATGATGATAATAAATATGTTCTTACTCATTTAAATATCATCGGTTTAAAAGATAACCGTATTGTATCCATTTACCAGGATAAGTCCGGAGTTATCTGGATGGGCGGTATTATTGGCGGCTTGAACTCGTATTCTTCGAAAAAGAAAAAATTTGCATCATGGACCAAGAACAATAATGATCTCAATCATTTAAAACTGAGTAATTACAGTATTAGATCATTGGCTCAAACTGAAGATGACATATTATGGATTGGTACTGAGAATAAATTAAATAAGGTTAATTTTTCAAATAATTCAATTAGCTACTGGAATCCCGACATTAAA
Organism: Calditrichaceae bacterium; assembly: GCA_037382875.1. Lineage (GTDB taxonomy): Bacteria > Calditrichota > Calditrichia > Calditrichales > Calditrichaceae > JAFGKZ01. Next base: position 9,613 of record JARRPN010000037.1, read on the forward strand.
CTAACCGGACGTTACACTAATTATTATATCTGGTCTCTATATCCGGATAAAAACAATCTATGGATTGGTACTATGGGGCTAGGCTTATTTTACCTGAATACAAAAAGTAATAATTACCGCCAGTGGCAATTAACGCGTGATGGAAGCAATTCAATTAATCATAATTTTATACCATGCCTGCTCGTTGATTCTAAACATCAACTTTGGATTGGTACCTGGGGTGGTGGACTTAATCACTATAATCCTGAAAAAGATGTATTTAAGCATTATATTAATGATCCCGAAGATCCAAGTAGTATAAGCCATAATTCTATTTGGTCACTCTATGAGGATTCTGAGAATCAAATTTGGATAGGAACCTATGGTGGTGGTTTAAACCGTTTTGACAGACAGACTGAAACATTTAAACGCTATGAATATTCTATTGATGATATACATGGCATCAGTAATAATACCATTTATAGTATTGTTGAAGACGATAATAATAATTTATGGATTGGCACCAATGGCGGATTGAATATATTTGATAGACAAACAGAAACATTCACCAATTTTACCACAATAGACGGATTATCAAATAACGTTATTTATGGAATTATTATTGATAAAAATAAAAAGCTTTGGCTTAGCTCAAATAATGGATTGATGTACTTTGATCCTAGCACCAGGGAAGTCCGAAACTATACGGTAGAAGAAGGTTTGCAGAACAATGAATTTAATGCTGGAGCCTATTTAAAAACAAATGATGGAAAATTAATTTTCGGCGGTATAAATGGCTTAAACATATTTCAACCGGATAGTATTCAGCAAAGCAATTATCAGCCACCTATCGTTTTTACAGATTTTAGATTGTATAATCAATCAGTTCAGCCTGGAATAAAATCGCCCTTAAAAAATCCTATTGAGTATGCTGATAAAATAGAATTGAATTATCATGATAAAGTTTTTTCGATTGATTTTGCCTCTCTGGATTATAATAATCCTGAAAAAAATGTTTTTTATTATAAGCTTGAAGGATTTGATGAAAAGTGGATATTTACCGGTAATAGAAATTCTGTGACATATACTAATTTAAATCCGGGTGAATATGTTTTTAGTGTTAAAGGTAGCAATCATGATGGTGTAATATCAGCGCAAAGTAAAAAACTGTTTATTTCAATTGTACCTCCTTACTGGCAAACCTTATGGTTTAATATACTTGTTATTCTGATAGCTGCATCATTGCTCTATTGGCTATACCGTTATCGTTTAACACGAGTTCTGGAAATGGAACGCATGCGTATTCGTATTGCCAGCGATCTTCATGATGATATCGGTTCAACGTTGACCAAAATCGCTATTAATTCAGAGATTATCCAATCAACCCAAAATAAAGAAAAAATAAAGCAATCTTCCATTAAGATTGGCCGAATGAGTCGTGAGATTATCTCATCCATGAGTGATATCATTTGGTCGATTGATGCACGTAATGACAGTATTAAAGATTTACTGGATCGCATGAGAGATTTTTCTTCCACTTCTTTTGCGGAAACGAATATTAAAGTCAACTTCCTCAATAATGATTTCCCT
>JARRPN010000038.1:0-4424 GCA_037382875.1 Calditrichaceae bacterium
AAATCGGGGTTATGTTCGGTAATCCGGAAACTACTACCGGTGGTCGTGCTCTCAAATTTTACACATCGATACGGCTGGATATTCGTCGAATAGCCACAATCAAAGAAGGCGGCGAAAGTATGGGTAACCGTACAAAAGTAAAAGTGGTCAAAAATAAGATGGCGCCTCCTTTCCGCGAAGCTGAGTTTGATATCATGTACTCTGAAGGTATTTCCAAAGAAGGTGATATTCTGGACAAAGCTGTTGAATTTAGAATTGTTGACAAATCCGGTACATGGTTTTCTTATAACGAAACTCGTTTGGGCCAGGGTCGTGAAAATGTAAAACGCTTCCTGCAGGAAAACACAGATATGCTGGAAGAGATTACCCAAAAAGTACGTATCAAACTTGGATTGGATAAAGATCCCGAAGCAGTCAAGGAAAAAGCTCCAGAGAAATAAAATTTCAACTATTTATTTTTGCCCTGAAGTTAATCACTTGCAGGGCATTTTTGTTTGGATCAAATTGAATAGTATAAAAAATGCAAATAACCAAAATCGAAGTCCAGAAAAAACAGAAGAATTATTTCAATCTCTATACAGAAGGTGATGTCTATCTTTTCAGTGTAACCGAAGAAACCTTGCTTCATTTTGGCATTGCAAAAAATAAAGAATTCTCAGATGTCGAATTAGAATCGATTCAAACATACGATCAAAAGATGCGCTGCGTTTACCAGGCTTATAGGTATCTTACTCGACGTCCCCATTTAAATGCAGAATTAAAAAGGAAACTTTCAACTAAAAAATTTTCAAAATCAGTCATAGACGAAACTCTGGCATACCTTAATCAAAAAGATTACATGGACGATCAGGCATTTATTAAAATGTATATGCAGGAACAAATCAATCTAAATAAAAGCGGTCCGCTCATCATAAAGAAAAAACTAATGGAAAAAGGCGCTCATTCTTCTGTGATAGATCCCATCTTATCAGAAGGTTACCCCGAAGAATTGCAAATTGAGAATGCAATGAAATTATTTAGTAACAAAATAAAATCCATTCGTGAAGAAGAAGAACAAAAAAGAAAAGAAAAAATGTATCGATTTTTACAACAAAAAGGATTTTCGTGGCCGATTATTGAAAAAGTATTTCTTACTCATTTCGATTAGCCAATAACCTTGTTGATTTTATCAATCAACTTCGGAAAGAAAAGAGGCTTTTCAAAAAACTCGACATCTGAATTGGGATCCAGATCAGCTAAATTAGAGGCATGGGCAGAGATTAAGAAAACCGGAATATTTTTATAGATCTCTTCCTTCTTTAACCATTTACAGAATTCAATGCCATTTTCACCGGGCATACCAATATCACTAATAATAAGCTTAAAGATATACTTCTCAAGTAGATTCCTTGCTTTCTGAGTATTTTTAGCCACGTACACCTTAAAATTATATCGTTCAAGATACAATTTAGCCATTAATCCAGCATTGGAATCATCATCGATAAATAGAATATTAATAAGGGTTTGCTCATCCATCGGTCTTCTCAAAATCCAGCTTTGATTGGTATCTTATTAATTTATACTTTTAATAATGAATTGCAATTGTTATATGACTTAAAATATAAAATATTTGCAATCGGTGAATAGTTGACTTTTATCAGCTTACTGAGTATCATTGATGCCGATTGATTTTTATAGAATTGAAAATGTATTTGAGGATTTTATGACATCACAGGAAATTCGTCAACAATTTTTGGATTTTTTTAAATCGAAGGATCATACATTTGTACCAAGCTCTCCAGTTGTTCCTCTGGATGATCCAACTCTGTTATTTACCAATGCAGGGATGAATCAGTTTAAAGATGTCTTTCTGGAAAAAGGAACCCGGAAATATACTAGGGCTGTCAATTCTCAAAAATGCATTAGGGTGAGTGGAAAACACAATGACCTGGAAGAAGTTGGGCAAGATACCTATCACCATACCTTTTTCGAAATGCTCGGCAACTGGTCTTTTGGTGATTACTACAAAAAAGAAGCTATCCAATGGGCCTGGGAACTTTTCACCGAAGTATGGAAATTGCCCAAGGATAAATTATACGCCACCGTGTATAAAACAGATGATGAAGCACTTAAATTATGGAAAGAAGTAACTGATATAAATCCTAAGCATGTCCTCAAATTTGATGAGAAAGATAATTTTTGGGAAATGGGTGCCACCGGTCCCTGCGGACCCTGTTCCGAAATTCATATCGATTTGGGCTCGGAATTCTGCGATGGAAAACATGAAGACGGCAGTACTTGTTTTGTAAACAGTGGTTGTCCGAGATACATCGAACTATGGAATTTAGTTTTTATTCAGTACAACCGGGATGAAAATGGTGAACTGCATCCCTTGCCTAAAAAACATGTGGATACCGGTGCCGGATTTGAACGCATTTTATCAGTTTTACAAAAGAAAACTTCCAATTACGATACGGACGTATTTGTACCTCTCATTGAACATATTGCAAAATTATGCGGTCAAAATTACAATGGATCGAAAGAACAAACCGCGTATCGTGTAATTGCCGATCATGTGCGTATGCTTACCTTTTCCATCGCCGATGGCGGACTGCCGTCTAATGATGGTCGTGGGTATGTAATGCGCCGCATCCTAAGACGAGCTGCCCGTTATGGACGAAAATTGAATATGCACGAACCGTTTATTTACAAACTGGTTCCCACGGTGGTTGATGTCATGAGTGGAGCCTTTCCGGAACTTGATGACCGGGCTGAGCATGTTACCTCAGTGATCCGTGCTGAAGAAGAACATTTTAATCGTACTCTGGATCGTGGCCTGGAAATTTTTGATAAAATTAAAGCGGAATTGCAGAATGAAAAGAAATCAGAAATCGCCGGTGAGGATGTGTTCCGGCTTTATGACACCTATGGATTTCCTGTCGATTTAACTCGCATTCTGGCTAAAGAAAACGATTTGACTTTGGATATTTCAGGATTTGAAAAATTAATGGAAGAGCAACGCGAACGTGCAAGAGCAGCGTCAAAGTTCGGTTCGCAAGCTCTTGATACTGATGACTGGATTATTATGAACGAGGGTGATGATTCAAATTTTGTGGGTTATGATGAACTAGCTATTGAAACCCAAATCATGCGCTACCACATCGGTGATAAACAAATCCGAATCGTGCTGAAGGATACCCCCTTCTATGCTGAATCCGGTGGACAGGTTGGTGATCGTGGTGTACTGAACTTTGATGATACTCAGTTTGAAGTGGTCGATACCCAGAAAGATGGTGATCATATCATTCATATCTGCAATAAACCTGCTGAATTTAATCCAAAAACAGATAAGGTTTTAGCAGAAGTCGTTTCATTCGAGCGCCAGGATACTCAGAAAAACCATACAGCAACGCATCTGCTGCATGCGGCTCTAAAATCAGTGTTGGGTGATCATGTTAATCAGGCAGGTTCTTTAGTTGAAGCAGAACGTCTGCGCTTTGATTTTACCCATTTTGAAAAAATCAGCACTAAACAATTACGAAAGATTGAAACAATCGTTAATCATAAAATCCAGCAAAATATCCCAGTAGAAATTGCTCATGAAAAATACACAGAGGCAAAAGAAAAAGGAGCAATGGCCTTGTTTGGTGAGAAATACGGTGATATTGTCCGTACGGTTCAAGTTCCCGGTTTTAGTCTTGAGCTCTGTGGCGGAACCCATGTAAATGCGACAGGTGAAATAGGCTTATTTGTTATCACATCGGAATCCAGCATCGCTTCCGGAGTAAGGCGTATCGAAGCCATTACTGGTTCCAAAGCTGTGCAATTTGCTCTTAACGCTCATGACACATTGATGGAACTAAATGAATTATTAAATACTCAATCGGATCTAATAGTCGAAAAAGTTAAACTACTGCAGGATGATAAAAGAAAACTGGAAAAAGAAATTGCCAAGACAACCAGTTCCAAGTTAATCTCTGATATTGACAGTATTTTAGCGCAAACTGAGAATGTTAATGGCATCACTATTTTGACCTATAAAACAGAAAACGTACAAGCCGATCAGCTCAAAGAACTCAGTGATCGAATCAGAGAAAAGGCAAAATCAATTGCCGCCCTATTATTATCTAAAAATGATGACAAGATAAATTTCGTCTGCATGATTACCGATGACCTGGTTAAAGATAAAAATCTGAATGCTGGAAACATTATTCGCGAAGTTGCCCAGGTTGCCGGAGGCGGCGGTGGCGGTCGTCCAAATCTTTCTACAGCAGGCGGAAAAGATATTACTAAAATTGATGCGTCGATTAATAAATTCAAAGAAATTCTGAATAGATTGTAAACTCAGTCCATCTTTTACAGAAATACAGTGTGACTAGAAAATATTATACTATTTATGTATAATTTTATTACAGATTCAGATGATGAACTCATTAAATAAAAAA
>JARRPN010000038.1:4434-18724 GCA_037382875.1 Calditrichaceae bacterium
GATGGGTTTTGGTTTGGGGTCAAATCATTATTATTAAACAGCTTATAAACTCTGCTTAATAAAAAAATTTTCCTTGCTTCTCTATCTATTCTTCATCAAATAGATGAGCAATTTCCGGACCGTATTTTTCAATTGCGCAATTTCTGCATAACGCATGCGAAATTCGCTCTTCTCTATCGGCCGCTTCAAGGTCAAATTTTTGTAATGCTAGTGCATATGGTAACCAGCCCCGTTCGGTTTCCACCGAGCTGCAGACCGCGCACATCATGATAATATCAGTTTTTTCCCAGCTCACAATTTTTAAATTCGAATACAATTTAAATTAATCTTTCTTTTTATTAGTATGTAGTTCCATTTATACTAATGCAAACTGCGGGCCAACTTTCCAGATTTTGATTGGATTTTAAATAAATAATTATTGTTCACGAAAAGTTCGCTTGCATTTGTGTTATGCTTTATTATATATTATTGATATTGGATATCTAACTATTGGAAATGAAATATTAAAATTAAGGAAGATAATGAATAAGTACTTTTTTGTGATTGTACTATTATTAACCTCGCTTATATTTGCAGGAGATTTTGGTTTTATTTCAGGCACCATTACTGATAAAAATTCAGGGGACACTTTACCAGGTGTTCAGATCGTTATTGAAGGTACAGATTATGGTGCTGTTACAAATATCGACGGATATTATGAGATATATAAAGTGCCACCCGGTGAATATGAACTTTTCATAGAATATCTTGGCTATACCAGTATTCAAGTAATGGGTGTCAACGTGGTTGCAGATTCGACAACCACTTTAGATTTAAAAATGGATCAGGGAAATATCTGATATTAATACATCCATTCTATTTGAAATTGCTTTTCTTCAATAAATATGTATTTATTTTCTTAGCGATGCCTTTGAAAAAATATATCCAGGTATATCCTGATTAAATTTAATATCGTCCACAATAAATTCCGTGCCCTTACCTTCTTTGAGTACATCTTTGAATATCATTTTTGTTGGATACCAGCGGCCATCAATGGATTTTACATCTTTAAGATCTACCCTTTTCAACAACTTGCCACTTTTTGCATATAGTTCTTCCCTCAATGGAATAAACTTCTGTTTATCTGCCCACAGTTTCCTTTTCGGATAGGCCAGTTCCTTTTCGGATGTAGTTAGTTCCAAAATCCAACAAATACTGTTTCCCAAAGTATCTGTTCCCACAATTTCGGCGTTATAAGCTTCATGCAGTTTATCATCTTCCATCATATCTTCATAAGACAAATCTGAGCCCATTACTGATTGCCTGAGCATGTGTCCGGATATTTGAATAGTACGATCTGTTCCAGGTGAATACATCCACAATTGATCACCCAGCTTCAACATTTTTGTACCTTTTTCCCTGGCAGGTGCAAGGTATTCTGTAAATGATTTTTCCGTTCCCTCTGTCCATGATTTTGATTCTATTGTTCGTTTTCCTCTTTTTCCATGAATCACCATTTTTGATGTGATAACCTGATTATCCGATGATAAATTGGCATCAATTTTTTCAAGGATTTTATTTGCTGAAATATCCTGTGAAAAAAGCTGGTTGGAAAACAAACTCACCACGATTATAAAAAATATTCTAAAAACCATTCTTAATCCCTTCATATCTTAAAATACACACAAAACTCATTTGATTTATTCCTGCAAACTGCTACTGTTAACTACCAACTGTTTTTATGTTTCCAATTCTTTAAATAATTGAGCCGTCTGCCGTTTATAAATTCCAATTCCTGAAAGCATCGTCCCAATTACTGTTGAAATCAAACCCGGTATAAATCCTATATAGTAAGCCGGAACTGTAATCTTTGCACGAAAAACACCCGGCCATAACACAGTAGCACCTTGCATCAAATCGCTAAAATCCAATCCGACTTCCTGTAAATAGTAAGCCACTCCCAGGCCTATTATAGTCCCGATAACAGAGCCAATAAAACCGACAATAATGGATTCATAAATCAGAGACCGATATACTCTTCCTTTTAATTCTCCAATAGCCAATCTCAGACCCATTTCACCATAACGTCGCAATCCCCCAAGCAGTCCCGCATTCCATAACACAATCGACATGGCTAAAACAAAAACTGAAATAAAAATACCAACCATTCGGGATATGTAATCCAGCATACTCGCCAACTCATTTTGATCTTTCAATTTTAACATAACGGGAGCAAATTCGCCCGTTGAATCGCTATAGGCACTATTAAATTTCGTTTTTACCTTGGTTGCTAATTTATCATTATATATGCCATTTGAAAAATAACCAAGTATCTCGCTTGCATCATCCTGCATATCCATCACATATTTAGCATCTGAGATATCCATTATCATGGCACCTTTATCCATGGCAGTTATACCAAACTTAATTGTACCCACAACAACATAATTTTGCATGGCCATACTTCCATACAAAGTTGACGTCATTAAAGTAACTGTTTGTCCAGGTGATATTTTTAATTTTTTAGCCAGATCATTGCTTATTAGAATCTCTCCGTTTTGTTCAGGTACTCTACCGTTAACCAGAGATTTTTTAAGGTTCAGCCGTTTAACCTCTTTAGTGTCAGAAGATAAAAGATCAATAGCTAATCCGACAGCAGGTCCCTGGGCCCGGGTTTCACCATTCTCATCGGGAGCATCTATTAATCCGCCAAACTGAATCCGTTCCACCCACTCCATATCAGGATTTTCTCTTTGCACCTTAGCTAATAACTCATTTACATTTCCGAGCGCCAGTTCCACAGGCATCTGATCCATGTTTTCTTCATATGAACGTGAAATAATTTTAACATGACCCGTTGAATATTTTGCATTAAAATCAATCATATCACCAAGAATTCCATTAATCCAGCAGAAAGCCAGAACTGTTAATGAAACCCCTATCACCACTATAATAACTGGAAATAAACTACGGTGATGATCTCTTAATATACCTTTTAATAGGAATTTGAACATTATTTACTCCGTAAATTAAGAATGTAGAATTGAGAATTATAAATTGGAATTAACATATTTAATTTTGATTTTTAGACCTTTTTACGATTGCAGTCAATATTTTTATTAATTCCTCAGCTTTTAATACATATGCTTCAGCATTCTGATTTAGCATATTTGAGTCTCTTATTAATCTTAACCAGTAATGCTTTTCTCTTGCCTCTTTAAGAGCAATACTCATTTTGTAGATAAAATCAGATTTACTGAACGCGCCAATTGCTTCTTCGACATTTGCCCCAATCGAAGTCGAAGACCTTAACAATTGTTTTCCGAGCACAAAACCATCATTCTTGCGAGGAAATTTTTTAATTAATTGTATAATTTCTATAGCAAAATTATAACTCTTTTCTTGAACTATATTTTCCTTTATCATCTCAATTTCCATTCTTCATTCTAAATTCTACATTCTACATTCAAAATTTTGAATTAATAATTTTAAATCACTTTTCCTTTAATCGCTTCTGTTGGATTCATTTTAGCAATCCGTCTGGTTGGAAGAAAAGATACGATAGTAACTACAATTAAAACAATTAGAGTGGTTGATATCACCAATCCCACACTGTACGCAGGCAGAATTTTCTCCGCCACAGCCATTCCCATATCATCCGTGCCTTCAGGCATCGAAAGGCCAACCACCGATTGCCAGTATAAAAACGGTATGCCATAGATTGCTGCAACAATGGCCGCTAAAATACCATGCATAGCACCTTCAACTGTAAAAAGACGAATGACTTGTCCGCGGGTCATACCCAAAGCCATATGCGTTCCAATTTCTCTCTGACGACGAAAGATAGAAAGTACCTGTGTATCAAAAATGGCCAGCATAGCCAGCAATAGCAGAATGATATACATAATTGAACCACCAATAGATTTTGAACGAATCATCTCTGACATCACGCCAGCGAACTGTCATATAATCCCCCAACTTTACCTTGATACTTTTTGCCATACGGGTACCAATAATTGCAGGAATTTCATCAATAACGGTATCCAATGGCGCTGAAGGGATAGCTAATATTTTTTGATCAGGCTTTATACCTTTAAGCAGTACTGATTGCATATACCCCTCGGGATAAATAGTAGCCTGTGAAATTAGAATAGGTTCAAGTTTACCTTTTTTAATTTGTTCATCTAATTGAACAGGAATTATGCCATGGCTTTTAGATAGCGTAAAAGGATCATATGGATCATATTCTTCATGCCAATACTCACCACCGCCGATTTTCCAGTTAATTGTATCTACTTTAGCCTGTTGATTCCACCCATCCAGAATCCCTCTATGCCAGATTATAACAACGAATGAGAATGATAAAACAAAAACATTGAGCCATGTACGCAATCCTGCGCCCATTAAATTTCGATATGCTAATTTTATTGCTAACATCGCTTCCCCTAAACCGGAGAACGGAGTCCGAATGATGGAGACCGAAAGCCGATTATTATTTTAATTAAACTTCTCTTTTCTGGTTTTGATTAGTTTGTATAGTATTGCTGAGATTTTTCTTGTTTTCTCAATAAGTTCTTCGATATCATTATTTTTTAAGATATTGATCTTCGATACTATATACAGCTGTGTTCTTAATTCCCCACAAGATGCTTTAGCAAAGTATAGAAATTGAATGAATTCTTTATTTGAATTTCTTTCAAATCCTTCTGCAATATTGGAAGCGATAGAAACCACAGCACGTTGCATTTGATCCTTTAGACTAAAATCATTGCATACTTTTAGCATGCTATAAATTTCAGTTGCTAGCGATATAGATTCTTTCCACACTTCCAGATCTTCAAATTTTTCTATTTTACTCATCAGTTAAAACCTTTACTTGAACATATAGGTAATTACTTGCTTGTTATGCATTCTTGCCCGTCTCCGGCCTCCCGTCTCCAGTCTCCATTTTCTGATCTTTCTCGACTTTTCCATCCAGTAAGGAAATTTTTCGCTTGATATATTTAATTACCTTCTCATCATGCGTCGCAAATATGAATGTCGTCTCAAATTCTCTATTTAACTTTTCCATCATCTGAAGAATATGATGGGAATTCTGAGCATCAAGGTTTGCCGTTGGCTCATCAGCCAGAACAATTTCCGGTTTTTTTACCATAGCTCTAGCAATAGCCACACGCTGGCTTTCACCACCCGATAATTGTGCCGGACGTGATTTTTCTTTATCCGACAAGCCAACCCATTCCAAAGCATCACGAACCGCTTTATTGCGCTCATCACTCGTGTAATCTAAAAGCAGAAGTGGGTATTCAACATTCTCAAACACGGTATAAACCGGTAATAAGTTATAAGTCTGAAAAATAAATCCCAGGTGATGATTTCGTAGATTAGCCGCCTCTTTATTAGATAAATTGGATATCGATTTTTCCAAAACAAGTGCTGAACCTTTGGAGGGTTTGTCCAGTGATCCAATTATATTTAGCAAAGTAGTTTTGCCCGATCCGCTTGGACCAACCAGTCCTGCAAATTCACCTTTCCCAAAGGTTAGACTAATATCTTCTAATGCAGTAAACTTACCTCCCCCCATTGGAAAATGTTTCCACATCTTTTCAATTTGAATGATATTTGAATTGTCCATTTTAACTCCTGGAAATAAATAATATATGTTTCTATATCAAATTAACTAATTGATGCTCTCATTCATTATTAATGATTAAATACTACCATAAATTGAAAACCCTTACCTGCAAATAAATTTTGATCCTGTTGAGCTTGATAAATTTGAAATTCACGTGGATTCCAGAATCCCATCATATAAAAACTCCATTGATCATAAGTTCGCTGCCAGCTAAGAAACCTGTACATGCTTTCATTTGACCAATCATAATAAAAAATGGCGTTCAGATTATCCAGCAATCCCACCGGATAATTTAATGATAAAGCTGAAAATGATATCGGTTTGCCTGACTCAAAAAGATTATCAGACATATCGACTCGTAGGTATTCAGTCAAAACACGCAAACCATTGCCAAAATCAAACGTGTAATCCATGCCTAAATTCAACATGCGATTATAGCCAAGTAAAGCAGAGTCAAAATCAGAATGAGTGATAACGCTCTCGAACCACAAACCAACCCCAATGTCCCATTTTCCATCCAATGCAAGTCGATTTTCAGAATAATCTTCTTTACTGCCGATTATTCCCTGGCTATCTAATCTTCGATGATGACCTGTTAGAGCTATTTCTCCATTCCAAAACGGAGCCTGTAGCCTTCCGCCAAATTCAGGTTGATCTTTTACACTCGGAAAAATTTCCCACCCTTTCGTCTCATCATTCCCATACAATCCCCATAACCAGATATTACTATTATTTAAAAAATAATAACGACCCAATAATGCATATACACCATCAGTAAGCTGAAGCGGATCACGCGGATCAATGCGGTCAAACCACATAAGTGCCCGTAACAAAGTAGCTGATCCAAAATTAATTTTCTGTAAGCCGGCACGCAGCTCAAATTGATTTCCGGAGAACCGAAGCCATAGACGATACGGCTTAATTTTACCATCAATACCATCATCGGTGTCTGAATAATGATTTGCCATCCCATAAAAGTTTCCGGAAAACTCACCATCAAGCTGATAATTGTTAACTACTGCTTTTTGTACAAAAACGCTTGGAATATACCGTAATCCAAGTTGACCTTCAAAGTTCGGATCAGGATTGATGGTTAACCAGGAAGAAACTTGTCCCTGCCATTCCAGTGATTGAGCCGAAATAAAAATCACTGAACAAAATAAAAACAATAATATGAGAGCCCCATTGTTTTGAGAAGTTTTTATCATTAATTATCCCTTGGCAGTATGCCATAAAAAAAGAAACGGGTTAATTGCATAATCAGATCCTGTGGCGAACCATATAAACTAATCAACTTTTGATCACCTGCCATTGCAAAAAGTTTTTCCAGTTGATACATAATAAACTCAATTTTAAGATCCTTACTCACTTCACCATTTCTTTGCGCATTTTTAAAATCATCTACAATCAAATTTAATACTCTGTTCGAAATATTTTGGAAATGCTTTGATACCTCAGGAACTGCATTTTGATGTATATCGGCATAAAATTCTGGACTGATTTTATCGACACTTCTTAGTTTCAAATCAATTGTCTGAGCGACTTTTTCATGGAAAGGAATATCCTGATTCATAATTGTTTGATATTCTTTTGAAGAATCCTCCATTATCTTGTCTAAGATATATTTAACCAAATCCACTTTGTTTTTAAAAAATTTATAGAAAGTCATCTTACTGACATTCGCTTCCCGACAGATCTCTTCGATGGAAACACGACGCATGCCATATTTCCAAAATAATGACTGAGCAGTCTTAATAATTTGTTTTTGTTTATCACTTTTTAGTTGCATATTTTAAAAACCTTAAATATACTACTATACGTTTTTTGTATTTTTTTATCTAATTCGTACGAAACGTACAATTTAAAAGTTTCATTGTCAATAAATAAATTTCTAAATTCAATATGTTCACTTTATAAATGGCATATAGAAAAATCTTTTTTTCCATAAAGAACCAGAATTCCCCAAAAAGCATGCAGTTAATAAAAATATTGCCTAAATTCTGATAATTTATATACCAAATTCTCATGAAACACCCACAATATCCGATAAGATTAAATATTCCCTATCCTTGCAAGATAGTTAGGGACGACAATTAAGAATGAGAAAAAATGGAATTTAAACATCGAATGAGAATGAGTGTATACAAACAGTCCTTATGTTCTCTATATCATTTCAATAGTACTTATTATATTTTCCATATTCACTTTGTTGATTTTCAATTTGAAAGATTTAATAGTGATAATTCAAAATTAAAAAAATCGGAAATGTTCAAATAACGGGAATGCTCTATGAAAAATAAAATCAATTATCATAAAATTCTGTTTATTACCTCTATGATTTGCCTTATAATCTTGGGACAGACTTCCACATCAATAGCTCAAAAAATTAAATTTGAACTGTTATCAAGTCAGAATGGCTTGTCCCAGGGTTCGATTGTCTGCATGACTCAGGACAAGAAGGGATTTATGTGGTTTGGAACATATGATGGTTTGAACCGCTATGATGGTTATCATTTTAAAGTTTTTAAAAATGAACCTAATAATCCTAATAGTTTAAGCAGCAATTTCATTAGGGCATTACTTGTGGATAATTATGGTGTTTTGTGGGCCTGCTCACAGGGAGGTGTATTAAGCATATACGATAGCGAAAAAGAGATTTTTATTCAATATCGTCACAATCCTGAAAAATCGAGTAGCCTAAGTCATGACAACATTTACCAGGTACTTCAGGATCAACATGGATCAATCTGGATTGCAACCTGGGGTGGTGGACTTAACAAGGTAATTCCTAATCCAGATAACGGCTTTAAAGGTAATTTGAAATTTGTTAAATACCAGCATAATCCAGACAATCCTATGTCACTTCCGGATGACCGAGTTTCCTCACTTTATGAAGATGAAACAGGATATTTATGGGTCGGTACTAGAGAAGGCATAGCCGTTCTTGATATTACCAAAAACAAGTTCATTAAAACTTATACCTATTCTGTAAAAAATCAACATTCATTAAGCAGTAATAATGTTACAAGATTAACCGGTGACAAACACGGTAATATATGGATTGCCACCTGGGGCGGCGGATTGAACATGTTTGACCGAAAGTCAGAAAAATTCTACCGATTTAATCACAATCCGGACAATGCCCAATCACTCAGTTATGATATTATGATGGCTTTATTTGTAGATAAGTCAGAAAATTTATGGATTGGAACATGGGGTGGTGGATTAAATAAACTTGATTTATCTAATATTAATAATCGTGTTTTAAAAGATGATATTTCATTTACTAAATACCAAAACAAACCTAATGATATTTCCAGCGTAGCTGGCAATTCCATTTATTCAATTTTTGAAGATAGATCCGGGGTATTATGGATAGGCTCTGATTGGAATGGTATAAGTAAATATGATCAGAACAAATCTAAATTTGCTCATTACGAATCCGAACCTGATGAAGAAAATGCTTTGCATGGGAACACCATACAGGCACTTTATAAAGACAATAAAAGTAATTTATGGATTGGAACTTTGGGTAAAGGATTAAACAAATATGATGAAAAAACTGATAAATATAGTCATTATCTTAAAGATCCGGGTAATCCCAATAGCATAAGCGATAATGCTGCCCATGCAGTTTTGCAGGATAAAAAAGGCAGATTATGGATTGGTACCGAGGCAGGCTTAAATCTTTATGACTATAAAAAGGATCAATTTAAAAGATATTATTTCAATCCTTCCGATCCCAATTCCACGCATATCACATCAATGTATGAAGACAAGGATGGATACCTTTGGTTAGGAAGCTGGGAGGCTGGACTGGCTAAATTTAATCCTGATACTAAAAAATTTGAAATATATAAAAACGATCCTGACGATCCATATAGTCTCGGTAGTAACATTATATACTGTATAACAGAAGATAATAAAGATCGATTATGGATTGGTACAGATATGGGTGGTCTAAATCTTTATGATCGAGCAAACAATAATTTTCTACGATTTGTCCATGATGAAAAGGATTCTACAAGCATTATTGATAATAAAATTATTACAATGCTTCATAGTTCAAGTAATCAATTCTGGATCGGTACAACAGCTGGTTTGGATAAAATGGTTTGGCGAAATGATAAACCTGTTTTTGAACATTATGATGTTGAAGATGGCCTTATGGATAAAGCCATTCAGAGTATTTCGGAAGATAATAATGGTAACTTGTGGATTGCCTGCGGTAATTATTTGTTAAATCTAAATCCAGAGACTGGTGAAATTAAAAGTTTTGACGCTTATAGCCGTTTACAGGCTGGTGAATTCACAATGAACGCCATGTACAAAGAGCCTAAAACCGGGGACATGTACATCGGTAGTGTAAAAGGGTATAATATTTTCCATCCGGATAGTATCGAATATAATTCCATTGTTCCACAAACAGTGATTACAGATTTTAAAATATCAAATAAGTCCATTGCTATAGATCAGAAAGTTAACGACAATATAATTCTTAAAAAATCAATATCAGAAACAAATGAAATGGTATTATCTTATAAAGATGATGTGTTGTCATTTGAATTTGCGGCCCTTCACTACAATTCACCTGAAGATAATAACTATGCATATATGATGGAAGGATTCGAAGAGGAATGGAATTATGTAGGTAATAAACGCGAGGCAACGTATACAAACTTAGATCCCGGTAAGTATCTATTCCGCGTTAAAAGTTCCAATAATGATGGTGTTTGGAATGAAGAAGATGCACATATTGCAATCATCATTACACCCCCCTTCTGGGAAACAACATGGTTTAGAATATTAGCGTTTCTTATCATAATCAGTTCAATATACATGGTTTATAAGTACCGTGTCAGTAGTATTGAAGCTCATCGAAAAGAACTGGAAAGAAAGGTTGAAGAAAGAACACATCAGTTGAGTGTGCAGGCTGAGGAACTGACACAATCCAATCTGGAACTTGAGTTATCCAAGAAAGATTTGGAGGAAGCTAAAAAAGAAACCGATAACATTCTTGAAAATGTAAAAGAAGGTTTCTTCCTGTTAGATAAAAAACTGGAAATTTCATCCCAGTATTCTGCTGTTCTTGAAGCTATATTTAACAAGAAGAAACTTGCTCAATTAAATATTGTAAAATTTTTAAAGGATAAAATTCCTGCAGAAGTAGTTGAAAATACAAAAAATTATCTTGAACTCATGTTCGATTATAATGTTGATGATACTCAGATTGCAGATCTAAATCCGCTTGTTGATTTAGAATTTACATTTAAAGAAAAAAAGGCTACTACAAATAAATATTTAAATTTTACTTTCAGAAGAATTAAATCAAAAAAATCTAAAAAAATTGAACTCATAGTTACTGTACGCGATGTAACCCAGCAAATATTATTAGCACAGCAATTAAAAGAAGAAGAAGCACGAAGAGAAAAATTACTACAATTGATGTTGAGTATTCTGGATGTGGAACCTAAGATGCTTAGTGATTTCAGTGAAAGCGCTAACAGAGAATTGAATTTCATTGATGATATCATGAATCACGATGAAATTGATGATTTTCATAACCTGTTAGTTAAAGTCCAACGATCCATTCATTTGGTCAAGGGGAACGCCAGATTATTAAATATTGATTTTTTTGCAGAACAAGCGCATAAGTTTGAGGACCATGTATCTGATCTATTAAAAACCACCAAGGATATTACAGATAAAGATATTCAACCCTTACGCAAACGCTTAACCGAGATTCAAAACGGCATGATAGAGATGGAGACGATTATTGAAAAAATCGGCAAGGTTCTTTCCCATAAAGATAAAACTCAACGGACCGATGCAGGTATGTTATTGCACTCTCTTGAAAATTTAATTAACAGTTTTAGCAGTGATCTTGGCAAGAAGATTAAATTTGATTATAAAAACTTCAAACGTGATATCATTCCGGAGAGATATCATCTACTTATAAAAGAAGTCCTCATTCAGTTAGTTCGTAATTCCATTTCACATGGTATCGAAACGCCTGAAGAACGACAAAAACTTCAAAAACCGGAATTTGGTGTAATAGAAATATCCACCTTCACCCATAATGGTTCAGTCGGACTAAAATTTAGAGATGATGGTCGTGGTCTACAGTTACAGAAATTAAAGCAACGTGCCATTGAATCCGGTAAGTGGAAACCAGAAGAAGTTGATAAATGGGATAATCAACAACTGGCGGATTTGATCTTTGCATCCGGTATAACTACATCGGAGAAAGTGGATATGGTATCCGGGCGCGGTGTCGGCATGGATGGCGTTAAGCATCGTCTGAGCGAATATAAAGGACAAATCAATGTCCATTTTGATCCAAATAAATTTTGCGAATTTGAAATACTTCTGCCTAATGCAGCATAAATGTGAACAATTATCAGATAGAAGAGAGGGATGAGATCAATTCTTCTCATCTATCTGTTTTAATGTGAACAATGTTATAAGTGCAACATATTCAACCACCGAAAGAAATAATATCACTACTAAAAACCAATTGGGCGGAAAAACATAACCATAGGCATCTATACAGCCGATTGGTTTTATTCCATCCAGACCTATAAATCCACATACGTACCACATTGATAAATAGTTTATAATCACAATAACAGGAATAACAAGTAATTTCACAATCAGCTCCTATTCAATTATCATTTTAGCTATAACTCTTACCCTAAATTGTTTGAGCACTTTCAAGAAATTCTTCAACAGACTTACCCTACTTGAGTATTACAAGTTTTTTTGATTTGGCAAAATTTGCCTGTATAACCAGTACATACATTCCGCTCGACAGTTTAACACCCGATCCATTTTTCCCTGTCCATTTTAATTTGTAGTAACCAGCCTCCTGCCTTTTGTTTACCAACGTGGCCATTCTTTGTCCTAGTATATTATATATACTAAGTTGTACATCAGAATTTACTGGTAGTTGATAAGTAATATTGGTAACCGGATTAAAAGGATTAGGATAATTTTGGAATAATTCATATCGCGCCGGTAATTCAATTAATACAGACTGGGCATCATGAAAATGTTTGCGGCCGTTGATTGAAACATCAACTAATCGGTATGTGTATTGTTTACCAACAGTTACATCTTTATCCAGATAACTATATTCTGTTTCTGTTGATTTTGTCCCCTGACCTTCACACCGGGCAACAGTTTTGTATTGATCTGAATTTATCTCTTCCGAATCAACAATAAAACTGTCTTCCGGGGCAACTTCTTTTTTCTGAATGAGCCAGTACCGGTTATTAATTTCCGATTCCGTTCTCCAGTTCAATGATACTTCACCCTTATTTTCCGACAATTCAAATAGCGAAAGCAGAACCGGCAGAGAGATATCTGCGCCTCCGGTTGCATCGCCAAAGGCAAAATAACCGGAAAGAAAATCAGACAGAGCTATACTTTGAATGGTGCCTTTATAATCGGCTGTACCGCTGCCACCTATACTATTCCATACCCAGGCAGCCGATGTATCCAATTGGGCAATATTTAATTCCGAGGCGATTTCCACGCCGTCATCAGTAACTGTTGAATCGTAGGATAAGGTGATTTGCGCCCCGGTAAACTTTCCAACATTATCATCACGTATCTGCCAATAGCGAACGGAAGATACTTTATCCACACCAACATAGTTAGTACTCAGATCCTGTGCATTCTGATTAATTTGTTTTACGGTAATGGTTACAGAATCATCGGCTACGCTGGCAAGACTGATGCTAACAGGGCGGTAATCCATTTTCGCGCCGGTTGGAAAGGTGAATTCACTCGATGTAATTGAGATGGGATACACTTTGGCCATCGGGCCATCCACAAAACTGATACTATCGCCATCATTGCATTCTGCAGAAGAAAGTAAAATAAGCAGAGCATCATCCGTTGTACTGATTTTTCCTCTTACAATTGAAAGACTGTCCGATATTTTCAAAGAATCCGTTAGTATGAGTAAACCACTGGTTTTATTTACCTGCAGATAATCTAGTGCCTGATCTGAAGGCTGGAAGACGGATTGATCATCGCTTCCATTAAAAATGAGTCGTGAGTCCTCTGATGAAAAATCACCCTCATTATTCCAGTCTCCACTGATACAAAGATCAGCATCCTTAACGCTTACTTCACATTCTGCGTCAATGTGGACAGACACCTGAGCATAGGAAACAGAATAAAAACTTATTGCAGTAAAAATTAGGCAACTCAAATATTTTATTAAGTTTTTCATAATAATCACCTCTATTATTTTTGTGCCAGTTTTTTTGTTTCCGCCGCATTATTATCTGATTTATCTGCTAATTTTTGTAAAAGGGACTTTAGAAATGCCAGTTCGGATTTTAATTCAGACAATTCCGATTTTAGTTTTTCATTTTCACTTTTCAGATCGGTTGTCCTCTTTTCCAGGGCTTGGATAGCGATAAAATTAATACCGTCAAAATCCGCGCTGGCAAGGGTCGTATCATTGCCGATCGTTCCGATACCGTCATTTCCAAAAGCAGCATAAAAATCCTGGGCCATGGGGCCGTAGTGGCGATAATTTGCGGGATCCTGACCTTTATAATTCCAGGAAGTAAGCTTGAAAAGACTGATCTTATTTAAAAATTCTTCACCATCGACCTGTTTGAAATTTTCCTTTTTTGTTGAATCAGAAATGGTACTCCA
>JARRPN010000039.1:0-2406 GCA_037382875.1 Calditrichaceae bacterium
CCCGCATGGATTCAAGCTGATTATCATAACCGTGAGCACCTGTAGGATGAGTGGGAAGTTCATTCTTGTTATCCAACTCCTCATAACTACTGCGTTCCATTAACACCCAGCCTTCGTCAGCCACACAAAGGATAGGACCAATTCGACGATTGTTTTTATAATGATAACGATCAGGAATTCCATCTTTTCGATAACAGGTAAAATGTTCTGATACATTATTGGTCAGTCCCTGATAAACAGAATCTTCTTTGCCTTCTTTCGGAAATATATGCACCAGTTGATATTCATTGATAATTTTCTCAGTTTGATCTGTATTAATATAGTCATCCAAAACAATTATATTACCTGGCTCAACCGTTGCCATACCATGGTCAGATAAAATCATAAGGTTTACCTGATCTTCAATTTTCCGCTCTTTTAATCCATTTAAAAGTTGGCCAATACAGGAATCCACATGAGCAATTGAGATCCCAATCGCAGAAGAATCCGGGGAATATTCATGACCAGCATCATCCAGATCACTAAAATAAAGAGTGATTAATTGCGGCCGTTCAGTAACCGGCAGATCTAACCAGGCTAATATCTGATTTACCCGTTCTGAATTGGGTATACTGTCGTCATAGGTTCTCCAGTACGCAGGTTGTATTCTGTCAATTTTCGTTTCTGAACCAGGATAATAATAAGAAGCTGTTTTGATATTTTGTTTTTCCGCAGTCACCCAAATCGGTTCCCCATGCCACCAGCGGGGATTCTGAACTTCTTCCCGATTTCCTAAAGAAAAAACAGCCTTGAATTCCGGATCATACATTGTATTGCCGACAATGCCGTGATGTTCAGCATATAAACCGGTAGCTATGGAGTAATGATTAGGAAAGGTTTTAGTAGGGAAAACAGGTATCATCCATTGGGCCTGCACGCCTTTTTCTGCAATTGAACAAATATTTTGAGGTTTATAAATTCGGTTGTAATCATAACGATAACCATCAAGAGAAACGAGAATAACCGTTGGCTTTAAATCTTTAATCGCATCAGGTGCCCCCAGACTGATACTGAAGAATGACGCTACAAAGAATAATGCTAATCTGCTTATCCGTTTCATGAATTTATTTTCCTATGCAATTTTGATTGAATAAGTACCAAACATATAAGTGATCTTAAAATTCTTTTGATATTTATTTATTAACTGGTCTTTTATTATATCCACGATCACCGAAAGGCTCTAATTCTTCAATATATAATTGTTCCAGTAATTTTACCTCTTTATTAGTATCAACATCTTTATCTGGTTCCTCTTTTAACTCTGCAAGAATTTCATAAGAAAAACTATCTTCACCATATTGTTTCCAGTCCGCTTGAAGTGCTTTATTTGGGTGCATACCAATTTTTAATTGTGTTTTATGCCGGTTCCAGATCGCATCTAAATTCAGACTGCTTCCTATAAATATTTTTGAATTGATTTTGTTTTTAATCTGGAATACACCCATTTTAAATTTCTTGTTTTTGTATTCCTCTTTTAACTCTTTATGATTTTTCATCGGACTGCTTATTTTAAAAACCTATATTATTATTTGTATATTTTATGAATCAAAAAGTAATTTACAAGTTGATTAGAATCCTTACAATAATGGTAGACTATAAAAATTCCTTAAATTTTGCCAGTATATATGCGTTGATGGTAGCCGCATCCTGAATGGTGCCATCGAGAATCATTTTTTCAAAATGAGCCAAGGATATATTTTTTGAAATTAAACCTTCTTCTTCAGCTTCAAGATCTTTTGAGCCTTGCTCCAGATCCGTTGCAAAAAATATATGACACTTTTGAGTTGAATAACCATAAGCGACAAAATGCTCACCGATATACTGCATATTTTTTGAAACCAGACCGGTCTCTTCTTTTAGTTCAGTGGCAGCAACTTCTTCCATTGAAAA
This sequence comes from Calditrichaceae bacterium, assembly GCA_037382875.1. Lineage (GTDB taxonomy): Bacteria > Calditrichota > Calditrichia > Calditrichales > Calditrichaceae > JAFGKZ01. Next base: position 1,930 of record JARRPN010000039.1, read on the forward strand.
ATTTCCCTGCTTTTCAAGCGACCCCTGTGGTAATTCCCAAAATCTTTTTCCAGCCGGATAGCGATATTGTTCAACGATATAAATCTGGTCATTTTGCACAGGAATTATTAATGCAAAGTCGGATTTCTCAACTACCCCATAAATTCCTTCTGCACCGTTAGATCGTTGGATTTTATCTTCCCGCACTAACATCCATTTGTTTTGATAAACAATTTTGCTGTTAAGTTGTTTAATTTCTTGCATGTCCTTTTCCAAATATTATGTATATCTAAAAAAATTATGGAACTGATTCGTATTTTCCGTATTGCATTTTCCACCCATCTGCAATACTGATAAATTTTTCATATCCGTTCGCTCTAATATAATCCAGGGCTTTTTTATATTTTTTATACTTATAACCGTTTTTAGCAAAAAATTCCTGGATAATATCACATGCATCATATTCACTGCAGTCTGCACAAGAATTATATCCTTTTT
>JARRPN010000039.1:2419-19365 GCA_037382875.1 Calditrichaceae bacterium
TGCATTTAGCTTTCGAAATATCTCTTACACCAGTGGCATAACCAATTTTGCAGCCTTTACAAAATCCTTCTTTAATAACTTTGCAGGTCCCGCAATAGGCCCCACAACATCCAATTTCTTCAATACTCATATAGAATTTCCAAACGAATAAATAATTTAAATGAAGATTACAAGAAGATAATAATTAAAGAAAAACCAAAAAAGACAAATTTCAAATGAAGATAAAATGAATATAAAAAATATTCTCCCGATTTCCCATATCCTAAATCCCATTTCCTGAAAAGGAAAAAATGGAAGAGGAACCCAACGGGAGATTGAAGGTCCCTCCTCCGGGCTACCTTATTAGTCCATTTGTTTGCGCAGGAAGGTAGGGATGTCTAAATCATCAACACCTTCCGGTACATCTTCTTCCTCTGCACTCGGAAAGGTGAATATATTCTGACGAGATGTGGAAGGATATTCTACATCCACATTCTTTTGTTCCCGCTTATAAGTTGGCTTATCCAGTTCACTGAAATCCGCCGCCCCAAACTCACTGCGCGGGATTTCCTTTGGTTTTTGTAACTGCTGAGCCTGTTGCGCTTCGCGGTTAAATCCGGTTGCAATTACTGTTACCCGTAATTCATCAGTCAGTTGTTCATCGACTACCATGCCAAAGATAACATTGGCACTATCGCCAACACTTTCCTGTACCAGGCTGGATGCTTCTCCCACTTCGTGCATACTCAAGCTGGATCCACCGGTAATATTAATAAGCACACCGCGCGCCCCGGTAATATCAATATCATTCAGCAACGGACTGGTAATGGCCTGTTCTGCAGCAACCTTAGCTCGGTTTTCACCAATACCAACACCGGTACCCATCAAAGCATCACCCATACCGGCCATAATGGTCCGGATATCAGCAAAATCAAGATTGATATAACCGTGAACATTAATCAGATCCGAAATACTGCGTGTTGCTTCCAGCAATAATGAATCTGCAATTTTGAATGCCGCAATCACCGGTGTATTTTTTTCGATAATTGAAAAGATGCGATCATTAGGAATAACCAGCATCGTATCGACACGTTCCCGCATGGCTTCAATACCTTTTTTCGCATTGCGTGAGCGAATCGGTCCCTCAAATGTGAAAGGCATGGTCGTAATTGCCACCGTTAGGGCGCCTAAATCTTTAGCAATTTCTGCAACAATCGGAGCAGCACCTGTCCCAGTACCACCACCCATACCACAGGTTACAAAAACCATATCCGCTCCATTCAGCACATCAATAACGATGTCCTTATCCTCCTCGATAGCATGCAGCCCAACTTCCGGATTGGAACCTGCACCCAATCCTTTGGTCAGATTCTTTCCAATCTGAATGCGGTGTGAAGCCTGATTTTTTTCCAGATCCTGAGCATCCGTATTGATGACAATAAATTCCACGCCGGATAATCCGGCTTCTATCATTCCGTTGATGGCATTACCACCAGCGCCTCCAACGCCAACGACTTTAATTTTTGCTGTCTGATCGACAGACGTATCAAATTGAATCATAACACTCTCCCGTTTGTTAAATTCAGTATATAAAATTTTTGATCTACAATATTATGAACTGTCGTTCCTGCGAAAGTCGGAATCCAGTCGAGTCTTTCCGAATTATTTTTACTAGATTCCGCATTAAGTGCGGAATGACATATTTCTATGTTTTTGTTTTTTAATATTCTTAGAATCATTTCGTTTAAATTATCCAAATAAATTTTCAAAAATATCTTTCAGTCGGTCTAATATTTTTCCGAATGAGACATTTCCGTGAAATCCTTTTTCTTCACCGTATTCCAATCCATAATAGATTAATCCAACACCTGTCGCATATATCGGGCTGTTTACTGATTCCACCAATCCACCGTGGACAATCGGTGAACCGATACGCACAGGCATTCCCATAATCCGTTCAGCCAGCTCTGCGGCCCCTTTTATCATTGATGCGCCACCGGTAAGTACAACACCTGCACTCATAGAGTCATACACATCTGATTTTTCCATTTCCCTTGCAGCCAGTGCAAACATTTCTTCCATGCGCGGTTGAATGATTGCTGCCAATACACTCCGGGAAATTTCTCTTGCAGCACGCCCGCCGACACCGGGTACTTTGATTAATTCTTCCTGATCCAATTCCGATTCCATGGCAACACCATGTTTCTTTTTTAATTCTTCCGCCTGATCGACAGATGTCCGTAATCCCTGGGAAACATCACTTGTTACATGGTGTCCCCCTAATCCCAAAACGGATGTATACCGAATGCTGCCATCAAAAAACATAGCGATATCTGTAGTTCCCCCACCAATATCAATTATACTAACACCTAAGTCACGCTCTTCCTGTTCCAGAACGGACAGACTGGACGCATAGGGTTCCAGTACAATATCCGCCACTTCATATCCGGCTTCTGCAATACACTGTACGATATTCTGAGCCGATGCAGCAGCCGCTGTAATAATATGCACTTCTGCTTCCAAACGAACCCCGGCTATCCGGACCGGATTTTTAATACCATCCTGATCATCTACAATATATTCCTGCGGCAACACATGGAGTATTTCACGATCCATAGGCAGAGCAATGGCTTTGGCGGCACTAATAACCCGCTGCACATCCTCTTCCGAGATAATTTTATCCTTACTGCTTACCGCAATTACACCTTTGCTGTTGATAGACCGAATATGATCTCCAGCGATTCCGGCATACACTTTGGTAATTTTCTGCCCACACAATAATTCTGCCTGTTCGACGGCCCGCTGAATTGATTAATTACGACACCTCTTCGTAATCCTTGTGATGGGTGTTGACCAACACCAACAATATTTACTTTACCATACTGATCAACCTGACCAACAACCGCGGCAATTTTTGTCGTGCCTATATCCAGTCCAACAACAATACTCTCGGAACTCATTTCTTCTTTACCTCTTTGACAAAGGATTTAATCTTTATTTTGATTTTCATTTTGCTCATTTCTAAATCCTTTTTATTAAATCCACTTTTCAATTCCCCCCTCAAAAGGGGGGAATAAGGGGGGTGTTTATCACCCATTTTTATTTTTAATAATTAATTGATCCTTAAACCGTACATCAACGTATTCAAACGCGGGCAATTGACTCCATTCCATATATTTTTCAAAGTATTGATTCAATATGAATAAATTTTCCTGGTAATTACCTTTATCAATCCTGACTTCCGCACCACCTCGTATCATTTTAAGTCTGATATAATCATCCCGGCTTACATCAACTTCAGAAATCATTTCGTTCAGAGAGGATGGAATCATCCGCATATAGGACACAATTTCAACACCCTGCATTGCTTTCTCTGAAACGGTTTTGTGTCCCAGTGCGCCCAGTGATTCATCTACACCCGAAATATATGGCAAATTCCAGCGACTGGACGTACGCGGCACCGGTATCAAAACACCGTCTTCATCGATCAGGTTTAAACCACGACCATAGATAAAGGCAACCGGTTCACGTTCCAAAATAGTAATCCTTAATTTTGATGGCAGACTTCGTACTGCATTGGCTGCTTTTACATAGGGCGAATTACAAATTCGTTTAACCACATCAGGCGGTTTAATTGTCAGCAACTGACTACCATCCTCCTCCAGCCCGCATAAATTTAATACTTCTGCCCTGGATAAAATATCGTTGCCATTAATTTCTATGTCCACCAGTTTAAAAGTCGTGAGACTTTCCTGCAGATAGGTATCAATCCACTGATATCCGTATGCGGCAAGTGATAGTGCTGCAATAATCATAATATAAACCAGGCCATTTCGTAAGGCTTTCTTTTTTCTACGATTCAACGCTTACCCTGCCTTTTAATAGGTCTGCAACCGATCGGCCGACTTTCCATATATCGCCTGCACCCATCGTAATAAACATATTTCCCCGCTCCAGAATTTTTAATACTTCACCGGGTATATCTTCTTTATCTTTGATATAAATTGAATTTTTATGACCATTCTCTTTCAGCACATCCACAATCAATTCGCCGGTAATACCGGAAATTGGTTCTTCTCTTGCCGGGTATATATCACAGACGATACAGACATCGGCAATGGCAAGGGCTTTGGCAAATTCCTTGTAAAAATCCCGGGTACGGGTGTAGAGGTGCGGCTGAAATGCTGCAATAATTTTGCTAGGCCAACCGGTCTTGGCACTTTTCAACGTGGCTCTAACTTCCGTTGGATGATGGGCATAATCATCCACTACAAGCATATCATTCACTTCAGCGATTATCTCAAAACGTCTACCTACACCCGTGAATGTTTTCAAACCGGTATAAATTTTATCAATGGGCAAATCCAATTCATGGCATACGCCAATTGCAGCCAATGCATTTATGACATTGTGGTCACCCGGAATAATGAGTTCAAATTCCCCTAAAGAATCGTCTTTTAAAAATCCTTCAAATCGAGTCCGATTTCGATTAAACTGCATATTCTCTGCATGGAAATCGGCTGATTCGGAAAGGCCAAACGTCAATACTGTATTTTTAATCTGATCCTTTATTTCCCGCAAATTTTTGTCATCTTCTGAAATTAACAATAAACCATCAAAAGTGACCTGGTTAGCAAATTTGATAAACGTACGTTTCAAGTCATCCAGATCATCATAGATATCCAAATGATCTGCTTCCAAAGAAGTCAGAACCGCCATCCTTGGGAAAAGTGACAGGAATGAACGGTCATATTCATCCGCTTCGGCGACTACATAATCACTGTTCCCGAGTCTTGCGTTGGTCATCAAATTTTTGAGCGTACCCCCTACAATAATCGTTGGATCATAACCGGCATCCAATAAGACATGCCCAACCATAGATGTAGTAGTCGTTTTCCCATGCGTTCCGGCAATAGCAATCCCAAATTTCCGGTTCATTATCTGACCCAGCAATTCTGCCCGTCGGATCATTCGAATATTTTTAGCTAAAGCAGCACTGATCTCCGGATTATTAGTCGGGATGGCTGAACTGTAAATCAAATAATCAATATCCTGAACATACTCCGCTGCATGGCCTTCATAGATTTTTACTCCCAATCCAGCAAGATATTCAGTTAACTCTGAGCACTGACGATCCGATCCGGAAACCTGATGCCCCAGGTTTACCAGGATTTCAGCCAAACCGCTCATACCGACTCCGCCGATACCCACAAAATGAAATTTCTTTTTTCTCGTAAAAACACTCATAAAAATTTTCTTTACCCATCTCTCTTTTCCCCTCGCTGTTAACAGGGAGGGCACGAAAGGGGAGGATCAGGTTATTTTCTAATTCCTCAATTCAAATCCAAAATCATATCTATCTTTAAGCAATCCATCAATCTCATTGATTATTATATCCATCGTATCTTCTTTATATAATGCATGGATATTTCCAGCTAACTGATTGCGCAAATTATTTTCCGTTATTAGTCGGTCTATTGCTTTAATTAAATTTTCACTCAAGCTTTCATTGTCTTCCACCATTAACACAGCCTGTCTCTGCTGTAGCCCGTCCGCATTTTTATACTGATGGTTGCCTGCTGCGGATGTCAGCGGAACCAGGATTGCCGGTAAGCCCGCTGCCATTAATTCGGAAATAGTGATGGCCCCGGCCCGGCAGATGGCAAAATCAGCAATGGCATAAGCTTTATTCATTTCGTTAATAAATGGCCTGACTACGATATTTTTAATCTGCTTTTCTTCAATAAAACTATCATATTCTTCAAAATTAAAGTCACCTGTTTGCCATAAAAGCTGCGAGTTTTCCGGCAATGCATCCTGGTCAATCAATTGCTTAATTGCTCTGTTAATATTTTGGGCACCCTGGCTGCCGCCAAAAATTAAAATGGTTTTTAGCGTTTTATTCAATCCAAATTCTTTAAAAATATCCTCTTTATTTGCTTTGGTTTTTTGAAAGGAAATCGGATTGCCGCTATTCACTAGTTTCTTTGCATTGTTCAGATAAATCCTTGCATCCGGATCGCCCATAAAAATGATATCCGCTTTACCTGCCAGCAGCCGGGTTGTTACCCCGGGAAAATTGTTCTGTTCCTGGATTACCATGGGCACACCCAATCCGATTGCCGATTTCAAAACTGGTCCCATCACATAGCCGCCACTGCCAATAGCAAGGTGCGGATCAAATTCTCTCAACGTCTTTTTGCAAATCTGCATACTTCTCAGCAACTTAAATGGAAACGTTAAATTCTTTATTGTGAATCTGCGGTGAAAACCTGCCACAGGTATTGTTTTCAAATTGTACCCGCGCTCGGGCACCTTTTTGCTTTCCAGTCCCCGCTTTGTTCCAAAAAATAAAAACTCGCATTGCCACTTTTGCTTTAAACCCTCTGCTATTTTAAGCGCAGGAAAAACATGACCTCCTGTGCCTCCGCCTGCAATAACCACTCTCAGCTTTTCAACTTTCTCAGTCAATCGTGATCACCCGGCTGAATAACTGCTCACGCTTATTTCGTATCTCATTCCAGTTTGCCGACATATCCATTGGCGATGACTTTCGTGAGATACTTAACAGTATCCCGATACTTATGCCAAGGAAGAGCAAATTGGATCCCCCGTAACTGATAAAAGGCATTGGTAATCCCGTTGCCGGCAGCAATCGGCTTACAACCGCTGCATTAATCAGCGCGTAAAAAACAACATTTAACGTAAAACCAAGTGCTAAAAACTTACCGAAATTATCCGGTGTCTTACGCACCACATATAATCCCCTGAACAGAATCACCAAAAATAAAATTAGTATCAGGGTTGTACCGATAAAACCAAATTCCTCCCCGATGATGGAAAAAATGAAATCTGTATGTGAGTCAGGTAAAAATAGAAATTTCTGCTTTCCCTGTCCCAGGCCCTGGCCAAAATATCCCCCGCGTCCCAAGCCAATCAATGACTGGCGCACCTGATAATTGGCAGCCAACGGATTTTGCCAGCCTGCAATCCAGTTCAGAACTCTTTGTGACTGATATCCGTTTACTGTCAGATAAATAGTTGCAGGAATTAAGGGCAATCCCAGTGCGCCAATGTGAACCAGTTTTACTCGGCTGACAAAGAGCATGGAAAAACAGATCACACCAATCATTAAGGAGGTGCTTAAATCCGGCTGCATCATTATCAGCAGAAGAACGCTCATCAGCATAACCATGGCCGGCAGTAAACCTTCCTTAAAATTGCTCAGATTCTTTTTCGGATGTGACAGTACATGAGCGAAATAGATGATCAGGGCAATCTTGGCCAATTCCGAAGGCTGAAAATTCATTATCCATAAATGATACCACCGAGTAGCGCCATTGATGCGAGTACCCATAAAGAACAATCCCATTAAAAGAATAATGGATACTACAACAAATAAACCGGGTTTATGATTATCTTTAAGCCGCTGATAGTTCAATCGCGAAAAGACAAGCATCATAATAAACGCTAGGGCACCCCACAAAATCTGTTTACGGAAAAAATACGTCAGCGAACCGAAATTATTATTAGCCACCATCGAGCTTGCGCTGAAAACCATAATCAATCCGATAAGCAGCAGGGCTGTTACCGCTGCTGCAATTATGTAATCTACTTTACCCCGCATAATCAGGTTACCTGAATTCCATGCACTAATTGTTTAAATTGTCTGCCGCGGTCCTCATAATCTTTGAACATGTCAAAACTGGCACAGGCCGGCGAAAGCAATACCGTATTTTTCTCTTCTGCCAAATCAGTTGCTTTATTCACTGCATCCATTAAAGAATCTTCTTTATAGATTGGAACCAGACTACGCCAGGCATTAATCATTTTTTCTGCCGATGTACCAATCAGGACAATAGCTTTAACATTTTCACAAATTAAATCATTCAGCTGAGTAAAATCACTGCCTTTGTCCTGCCCTCCTGTAATCAGAATAATAGGCTCATTAAAACTTTGTAAAGCATACCCCAGTGATTCCACTGTGGTCGCTTTAGAATCATTTACATAGGTAATGCCGTTCTTGATTGCTACAAATTCAAGGCGATGTTCAACCCCTTCAAAACTTTTCAGAACTTCACAAATCTGTTCCCGGGAAACACCTGCATTCAGGGCCGCTAAACTAGCTGCCATCACATTCATATAATTGTGCTTGCCCCTTATTTTGATCTCTTCCGTTCCGGCCAGTTTTTCATCATTAATAAATATTGTGTCATCAGAATAGTAAGCTGCATGGTTTTCAACTCCCTTTATATTAAATCCCTGTAACTTGCAATCTATTTGATCGGCCCACTCACTCAATTTTCTGTCCGCAGCATTGTAAATTAATATATCTTCTTCGAGTAGATTCTTGGTTATCCGCCATTTGGCCTTTAAATAATCTTCATAGGGCTGCTGTCTTCCACATACTCCGAAAAGGCTGTTCCAATATTGCCGGCTACAATTGCCTGCGGATATTTTTTCTTCAGCATTTCCCCGATTAGTGTTGTTGTTGTCGTTTTACCGTTGGAACCGGTCACCGCGATGATTGGCGATTCACAGAACCAATAAGCAATTTCAATTTCAGACAGCACCGGCACATTTCTTTTTATAAATGATTGTACCAGTTCCGACTGCACAGAAATACCTGGACTCAGTACTACCAATTCCGCTTCGTGTGCTATAGGGCTATGCTGTTCAAATTCAAATTTGATTCCAGCTTGTTTCAATTCGCTGGCCTCACTTGTTTTATTATCAGCTGAAGCGGAATCACTGACAAAAACACTTGCCCCTGCTTTATGTAAAAGCTTTGCCACGGCAATGCCGCTGCGTGCCGCACCCAAAACCGTTATTTTTTTACCTGCTAATTCAGATTTCATTTTCATATTACTGTGTTTTAAACGTACTTAAACTCATCAGTGCCAGCAGAATACCAATGATCCAGAACCGTACCACTACTTTATTTTCATGCCAACCCTTTAACTCAAAATGATGATGGATCGGAGCCATTTTGAATATCCGTCGTCCCTCACCGTATTTTTTCCGGGTATATTTGAAATACATAGTCTGCATGATGACAGAAACCACTTCCATGATGAATACGCCACCAATCAAAATGAGCAGTAATTCCTTTTTCAATAAGATAGCCGCTGTACCCAAAGCACTACCCAACGCCAGTGACCCGGTATCCCCCATAAAAATTTCCGCCGGATGGCTGTTGTACCACAAAAATCCCATCGATGCGCCGAACAATGCCAGGCAGAAAATAGTCAGTTGTTCAGTTCCCGGTAGATAGATGATATTCAGATAATTACTGAAATTGACATTACTGGTCACATAGGCTATGCCGCCGAAGGCAATAAATGCAATCGCCGAAAGTCCCGATGATAAACCATCCAATCCATCTGATAAATTAACTGCATTCGAAAAACCAGTGAGGACAAAGACAATCACCGGGATATAAAAAACACCAAAATCAATTTCATAATTTTTAAAGAACGGCATGCTGGTGTTGGAATGCAGTCCATCAAAAAACGGATGAAAATAGATAACTGCACCAATACCCAAACCAAGTGAAATCTGACCGATCAGTTTGTATCGGGCAATCAATCCTTTTTTAAATTTCAGAATAGATTTCATATAATCATCAATAAATCCTATCAGACCCATGATTAGCGTTGCTACAAAAATCAGTAGCAGGTAAATATTTGAAAGATCTGCCCAAAGCAGAGTGGCAATCACAACACCAATCAAAATAATCAAACCGCCCATGGTTGGCGTACCCTGTTTAGACTGATGTGATTCGGGTCCCTCAATTCGGATTTCCTCACCGATCTGGTATTTTCTCAGCAGAGCAATCACTTTTGGACCGACCCATAACGCGAAAACAAGCGCTGTAATCGCTGCCAAAGCCGCCCGTACGGTGATGTACTTAAATACATTAAATCCGAAGAAAATATCCCGGAGCTGGAACAGAAAATCTGCTAGCATTTATTGTCCCCAACTTTCCTGCAAGGTGTCAATCACTTTTTCCATAGCCATACCACGTGAACCCTTTACTAAAACAATATCATTTTCCTGCAGACGGCTGAATAAATATTCCGCCATTTGTTTATGGTTTTCAAAACGCTCGATCCGATCGCGGCTGTTGCCATTGATGGACTCTGCCGCTTTGATCATATGTTTTCCCATCACGCATATCATATCCGGATTAATACCCAGGGCATTGACCAGTACATCCCGGTGCAGCTGATGAGCATAATTGCCCAGTTCAAACATGTCACCCAGAACCAGGTACATTTTACCCTGACGTGTCATCGCCGAAACTGTATTTAACGCAGCGGTCATTGAACTGGGATTGGCATTATAGGCATCATTAATAAACGTTACACCCTTTTCCTTTACAATCTGCATCCGTTTTGAATAGGCGTTAAACGTTTCCAATCCGCTCTTTATCTCATCTTCTGTAAATCCCAAATGTGTTGCTACGGCTGCAACCGCCAGAGCATTTCTGATATTATGCAATCCGGCGATCTTAAGTTGAACTTCAGTTCGATTATTCATTATAAATCGCGGGCACCCGGCATCATCAAGCGCGATCAAATCACCGTGTATATCCGCTTTTTTGCGTGTTGAGTAAGTGATGGTTTTAACATCATCGCGCTGATACTGCTCAATGAAAGGATTATCCAGATTCTTATAGATTACACCCTCGTCTGGAATCTGCTCAAAGAGCGATAATTTTTCAACAGCAACAGTTTCTACTGTATTAAAGAATTCCAGATGCGCCCCGCTTATATCTGTTATGATTGCCTGATTCGGTTTGGTTATTTCAGTCAGGGTTTTAATTTCACCTTCGTGATTGGTACCCAGCTCGACCACAGCCGCTTCATGGCTTTCATTCAATTGCAAAAGGGTCAAAGGACAACCAATATGGTTATTGAAATTACCCTCAGTTTTATGCACCGACATCCTCTGTCCCAATACATGGGTCAGCATCTCTTTCACCGTGGTTTTGCCATTGGAACCAGTAATTGCAATAACAGGAATATCGAATTTTTGTCGTTGAAAAGATCCCAGCTGCTGCAAAGCTGTTAATGTATCTTTTACAATAGCCAGAGGATACGAGTTCTTTTCATATAAACTTTTCGCATCTTCCGCTACCACAGCAAACAAGGCGGATTGTTCGAAGGCCTTATCCAGAAAATTATGACCGTCAAAATTATCGCCCTTTAATGCCCAGAATACTTCACCAGGATTAATTTCCCTACTATCGGTGCTGATACCATTAATCGATTGAAAATCTTTATCGATGTTATCAAAATTCTGAAACTGAATGCCATCAAGTTTAGCAAAGTCTGAAATTCCAATACTAAGCATGGCTTGCTGCGTCCTTAATAATGGCATATTCATTAAAATCGTATTTAACACCATTAATCTCCTGATATTGTTCATGTCCTTTTCCAGCCACGAGAATGATATCCCCCTTTTCCGCAATTTCAATGGCCTTACGGATCGCTTCACGACGATCGCTAATAACAATTTGTTTTTCGTTAAGAGACATGCCTGCTAAAATATCTTCAATTATATTTTCCGGTTTTTCTGTTCTTGGATTGTCTGTTGTTACAATGGCAATATCACCAAGTGTTTCAGCAATCCGCCCCATCTGAGGACGTTTCCCCTTATCCCGGTCGCCGCCGCATCCGAATACCACAATCAACCGATTTTGAACAACTTTATGCAAAGTCCGAATGGCTTTGTCCAATGAATCCGGTGTATGCGCATAATCAATCACTGCTACCACACCTTCTTTTATTTCGAAACTTTGTAACCGCCCGGGAATATGATCCACGGCTTCTATACCTAATTTTATACTTGCTAATTGTAATTCTCTTGCTATACCCACACCAACTGCTGACAAAATATTATGAATATTAAACTCACCAATGAGCTTCGTATTTATTTCCAGTTTGCCGGCAGGTGAATTTATGTTCAAATGCATACCAGTCATGTTCATTTGCCAGTTTTCTATCCTGACTTGCGCGTCGGCATCAAAACCGTAGGTGATCGTTTTAAGATTAAATTCCTCACTTAATCGTTTTCCATACAAATCATCAATATTAATGATGGCTTTTCCACCCGGCTTAAGCATTGAAAAAAGTTTTGCTTTAGTTCTAAAGTATTCCTCTTCATTCTCATGAAAATCCATATGATCACGGCTTAAATTAGTAAAGACCGCTTCATCAAACTGCATACCGTCTACCCGATGCAGCGCCAGCGCATGTGACGATACTTCCAGTACAGCTGCTTTCTGCTGATTCAAATAAATCTGAGACAACAAATTGTATAAATCCACCGATTCGGGTGTTGTATTCCAGGCGTTGATCTTCTGTGGCCCAATGTAATAAGCGATCGTACCAATTAATCCCGTTTTGATTCCAGTCTTTTCCAAAATCGATTGTACCAGAAATGATGTCGTCGTTTTCCCATTCGTCCCGGTAATGCCAACCAAAGAAAGGTCATCAATTTCCGGTGTATAAAAATTCCGGGAAATAAGTGCCATGGCTTTGCGGGAATCAATCACTTCAATCTGTGATAAATCCACTTCAGGATGAACGTCCTGCACCACCGCTGCCACAGCGCCGGCATCTTTTACAGCACCCAGATATTTATGTCCGTCAACTATAAAACCCTTCACTGCAAAAAACAAAGAACCCGCCTCTACCTTTCTGGAATCATACTGCAAATTGGTTACAATTTTTGATTGTACATTTTCTGGAATATTTGCTGCAATTCCGCCCAATATTGCACCTATCGTATTCTGCTTCATTAATAATTCGTTCGAATTCTGACTTACTTACATGTTAAAATTAATTGAGTTCGTCGCTGAATTGGCGTACCTGGATTAATACTTTGCTTAATAACCCGACCAGTACCTTCAATCAACAATCTTATTTTTGATAAATCCAGCTTAGCTGTTGCCTCTCTTAAGGTCAATCCTTTAAGATTTGGTATTCTATTCATCTCAATTCTGTTCTGACCTTTATTAAGATGCAGCGTCTCATCCTTTAAACTTACTTTGGAAATAACCGGTCCTCTACCTGAAACCTCGTAATCAATATCTTTTGCATCCAGCAGAGCCACAGCATTTTCCACTTCAAATCCAGAGAGGTCCGGCAGATCCTTAATCATAGCCAGTTGCGGCTGATAATCTTCTTCCCGGTCATCCTGGTGCATGGCATCCGGATTTAGATGAACAATCCGATACATGATATGACGGAAAATCGGTGCAGCCACAGTACCACCATAAGAGGAGGTATGTGATTCATCAACTACTACCGTGCACAAGTATTTAGGTTCTTTAAATGGCGCGAATCCGACAAATGATGAATTATATTTTCTTGTTGAATAAGTTCCCGTATTTTTATCCAGTTTTCGCGCTGTGCCTGTTTTACCGCCAATTTGCAGGTTTTTAATCTGCGCATTTTGACCCGTTCCGTGTTCGACAACGTTGAGCATAAATTCTTTCAGTTCATTACTGACTTCTTTTGAAATGATCTGACGAACCATTTCCGGCTGCTGCACATCATATACCCGATTATTTTCATCTTCAAAATGACTGACTACATAAGGACGGTTTAGATAACCGCCATTAATGATTGCAGCATAAGCAGCTGTTAATTGCATCGCGGTTACACTGATCTCGTAACCGATTGAAATGGAATTCTTAGAGATACCGGACCAGGTTTTGTAATTATTCAGGATACCGGCTTCCTCTCCTTCCAATCCAATGTTAGTTTCAGAACCAAATCCAAAATTCAATAAATATTTATATAAGGTAGCGCTTGAAATTGATTCAATAAGTTTGATCATACCAATATTGGATGATTTTTCGACCACACCCATAAAAGAAAGCCAGGCATGTGCTTTCGTATCCGTGAATGTATGCCCGGCCAGTCTATATCTTCCGTTTTCACAGAACACAATATCATTTCGGCTTTTCGCTCGTTCCTGAAGAAGCGCGGCGGAACTAAATATTTTCATCGTCGAGCCCGGTTCAAAGACATCTGTAATCGTCCGGTTCCTTTTAATATCCGAAGGATAGTCATTCTGCCGATTAACATTAAACTGCGGATAATTAGCCATGGCCAATATCTCACCTGTATTCGGATCCATTACCACAGCCATACCGGCTTTTCCCCGACATTTTTTTACACCGGCAGCCAGCTCCTGTTCTACGATTGTCTGGATATTTTTATCAATTGTAAGATAAATATTCTTGCCACGTTTTGGCCACACCAGCGGCTTATCCGGATTATAAGAAATACGGCGCGGCCCATCATATTGTAATACGGCTATACCATTTTTACCTTCAAGTTCTTTTTGGTATTGTTTCTCCAGACCGCTGATGCCATTATCATCGGTATCTGTAAAGCCCAGCAAATGGGCAGCATAGCTGTTGTATGGATAAAAACGCCGAAAATTTTTACCTTTGATCAACCCATGATCTTCCAGATTTAAAATGCTGGTGACTTCATTTTCAGGTGCCCGGCGTGCCAGGTAAATAAAATTAGTTTTTCGATTAAGCCGGCGTAAGTAATAATCCACAGAATTGCCAAAAGCTTCAGAACATTTTCTGGCTAAAACATTTTTATTCTCAACCATCTTTGGATCTGCAGCCAGGTCATAATGAATCACGTTGGTTGCCATAACATTACCATTTCTATCGAAAATGGTACCGCGTTGAGCCGGTATTTCTATATTTTTTATATACTGATTATTGGCAATCCGCTCAAACTTATCATGGTTAATCACCTGCAAATGAAATAAATTCACTTCCAATGCAAACCAAAAAAGACAAATGGTCATAACCAGAAATACCAAACGGCCTTTTTGAAATTTAGACTGAGTTGTTTGAAACACTAATTCACTCCAGCCAGATTGTATTTTTGTTCTTTACTGCGACGATTAGCGAATTTGACCTTAAGTTCATCGACTTCATCTAGATCATCAATTTGAATTACTGCCGCTTCATCTGTATTATTAATCAGGTTTAATTTATCCTTGGCAATTTTGGAAATCCGATCGATATTTTTTAACCGGTCTACTTGTGATCGTAATAATTCTGTTTCACTCATCAATTGTTTCTTTCGCTCTTCCAGCTGATGTAGATCTTTCATTATCAGGTCAATTTTAAATTTTTGATACATATCAATCGACAATAAAAGAATGAGGGCTGAAATAGTTACAAAGAAATAGAATTTTATTTTTAATGTTTTATTTTTCTTTTTTGATTTTCTCATATCCGCTCTCCTACCCTGAATTTTGCACTGCGTGCTCGTGGATTTTCCTCGATCTCTTTCTTTGTTGGTGTAATGGGATAAGGTTTAATCCTACGCATCTGCGGTTTTTTTCCGCAAACACAATAGGGTAAATCCTTTGGGCACTCACAGGGATTTTCCTGCTTTTTTATAAAATCCTTTACAATCCGGTCTTCTCCTGAATGATAGGCGATCACACCAAGCCTACCGCCTTTTTTTAAATATATAAGAGATTGTTCTAATGCATCTTTTAGTATGTCCAGTTCATTATTCACTTCGATACGTAATGCCTGAAATACACGTGCATAACTTTTCACCAGAAATTTTCCGGGAACTGACTTATTAATCATTTCCAATAACTGATCACTGGTAGTTATCTCCGTATCTTCACGCATTTTCACAATACGTCGGGCTATATTTTTTGCAAATCGTTCCTCGCCATATTTCTTAAAAATTTCTACTAATCTTTCCTCATCATAAGTATTTAGAATATCAGCGGCTGTTATGGGGTCTGAATTATTCATACGCATATCCAATGAAACGCCGGGACGAAATGTAAAGCCCCGTGTGTCTTCATCAATTTGATATGTTGAGACACCCAGATCTAATAACATAGCATCCAGTTTTTCCACGCCTGCACTTTTCATCGCTGATTCGATCATATTAAACGTACCATTGTAAACAATCAGATTATTATAATTTGTTAAGCGTTTTCCTGCGAATTCAATCGCTTCCGGATCCCGATCAACACCGATATAAATTGCTTTATTTGAAAGGGCGCGCAAAAATAATTCAGCATGTCCACCACCTCCCAGTGTACCATCATAATAAATCCCATCCGGATTTATCATTAATGATTCAACAACTTCCTTATATAATACCGGAACATGATACGCATCCGGATATCCTTTACTCACCTTTTTCATAGAACATATCTGTAAAACTGATTTGCTCTGCCAGGTCGCTCAGGCTTAAATTATCCTCAGTTAGATACTTGTTATAAATATCCGGATTCCAGATTTCCAGTTTTGTCAAAGATCCGATTATTAAAAGGTCTTTCTCAATTTTACCTATACTCAGGATTTTTTCCGGAATCATAGTTCTGCCCTGGGCATCAAGGGGCGCATAAAATGCTACACCAACGAACTGCCTGATAAAATCGCGTGTCTTTTTTTCGAGAGGGTTAAGCGTGCGTAATAATTTGGTTAGTCTTTGCCACTCATTTAAGGGGTAAGCATATAAATTGATGCTTTCAAATCCACGTGTAATTACCAGTGTATTTTCAGCATCAGGCGCCAATAACTTTCTTAAATTAGAAGGAATATTCACACGATTTTTTGTATCCAGGGTACATTTAAATTCCCCGGCAAAATCCAAAACAGCCATTTTTCACCTAAAAAATTAGGGATTCTAAACCATTATCAGTTCTTTTAAGGTTTTTTACACCACAATGATAAGAGTTTTTCGGCCGAAAATCAAGAAATATTAGCGTTTTTTTAGAATTATTTAAAAAAAGTATAAAGGCGTAAATGCCCTTATTTACAGGGAATTTGCAAGTTTATGTAGAAATATTCGTATATATGCCACTACTCAACTTAATTCCAAAATAGCATTCTCATTTAAATGAATAAAAATCAAAAGGTTATAATTTAAATATTATTCATAGCT
>JARRPN010000040.1:0-8668 GCA_037382875.1 Calditrichaceae bacterium
GGTTTTTGAGTCTATAAACTCATTATCACTCTTTGATAGATCATTCAAATCTCGCACAAGATTGATTAATAAGGAAGTTTGATTTTTAATTTTTCCTAAAAATTCTTCTTCTTTCTTTTTATCTTTCACTTTACCCGATATTAGGGTTTCCAGATATCCATTAATGGAAGAAAGAGGGGTATTTAATTCGTGACTTGCATTTGTTACGAATTCCTGTCGCATTTCCTCGGATTGCTGAATTTTTGTAATGTCCCTGACTTTTAATATAAAACTACCTGCTAGACTATCTGGTAATTCTGTCGTAGGAATCAGTTCATATTCTATAAAAGTATCACCATGATATTTTATTTTTCTTCTTATATGTTTGTGCGCTTCCTGGATATTTTCAATATCCTGAACCAAAGGTGGAAAATGAAGCCAGTAATAAAATGGTTCATTAAAAGAACTGTTTTCTTTAATTTTAAGAATGTCTAAAAAGGCTTTATTAAAAAATAATACCTGATTGTTTTCATCGAAAAGAGCAATTCCTTCATTCAAATAATCATATAAAAATCCTAATCGTTTTCGTTTTTCTTTAGTCTTATATATCTTTCGATGTACTTTATTACCATAGCGGTTAAAGGCAGTGATGATTTGATGAAATTCTTCCCGCCCCTGGTCCGATAAAGGTCTGAATTTTTTCTTCTGACGTTGTTTGAGCACATCTTTTGCTATTGAATATTGTGATCGATTATAGAGTATGGTTAATATCACAGCTGCTATGGTTATACTCACTATAAACAGGATGCTCATTTTCCATATGAGAGCCCATATAAAATCCATCCTGGCATCAATTTCGGGTGCAAACATTGCCAAACGGATAAATCCAATCACTCTTCCCTGTTTTTTTACCGTTTCGCAATAGTATAACAGACGTTTATTAATAGTAGCGCTTGTTCGGACAGCTAATCCCCTGCCCGTTCTTAAGGCTTCCTGAACTTCTTTGCGGAATAAATGATTTTCAACACTATCCAATCTGGCTAAAGGTACATCTGAATCGGCCAGTACATAACCTATTTTGTCAATCATCGTTGTACGTAAACCGGAGTTTTTTCTTATTTCATCTGCATACGCTTTAAGCTGTGAGGAGTTTTTATGTTCGAAGGCATCAATATCCATATGAGCCCTGGTAATGGCTATCTTTTTATCAAGTTCCGCTTCAATTTCATCAAACAAATTGTATTTTAATACATCATATAAATATACGGATAATAGAATACTAACAAATAATGCAAAATAAAGAATGTAAAATAGTTTTTTATTTAAAATATTTTTCATACAAGTTACTTATTCAAATGCATTAATTTTTCTACTCTATGCATAACGTCTTTTAGTGTAAATGGTTTTGTTATAAAATCATCCGCACCTGCATCTATACCAGCTTCACGATCTTCTTTTTTTATTTTTGCTGTTAGAATCATAATCGGAATATGTTTTGTTTTAGAATCATTTTTTAAATATCGGCATACTTCAACACCTGATATTCCGGGAAGAGCTAAATCCAAAATCAGTAAATCAGGAACATCCTTTATAATTCTTTCATACGCATTTTCACCATTTTCTTCCCAAATGACATTATAACCTTTATGCTCCAAATTGAATCTTAATACTTCAGCAATATCATAATCATCTTCAACAATAAAAACCGTATCAGGCATAAATTTACCTACTCTCCAAAGCTGTGTCTTATAATTCGGGCTTCTTTCATAAAAACAACTTCTTCACCAAGGTTAGTGGAAAGATCCGCAATGCGTTCCAAATCTCTTGTGATGGCGATAAGTTCCACACCCTGGGATACTTTATCCATTTTATCGTGCAGCACTTTAATGATATCATCAACTACTTTAAAATACAATTTATCTACATCATTATCACGTGAACAAACATCCCTGGCCATCTCAGGATTCTGATTAATAAATGCATGGACCGCGTCATGCAGCATCTCCCGTGCTATTTTTCCCATTAGCGGAATATCTTTAAGCGGTTTTAAGTATGGTTGATCAGCCAGTTTGATAGCCATATTAGCTACGTTACAGGCATGATCACCAATACGTTCCAAATCATTATTCATTTTTAATGCACCCACAATAAAACGCAAATCGACTGCAACCGGCTGCTGTAAAGCCAATAGTGATAAAATTTTCTCTTCAATTTGTACTTCCTGTTCATCAATCTTCTCATCCGTCTTGATGACAGATTCGGCTAATTTTTTATCCTGTTTTTCCAATGACTTTAAGGTCTGATATAACATATCTTCCACTTCATTTGCCATGAAGATAAGATCTTTTTTTATTTCTTCAATTTTCTGAATCAGTTTTTCTTTCATATCTATCCTCTGTTTTGACAATAAGATAAATCGCTATTTAAATATAAATTATCCAAATCGCCCTGTGATATACTCCTCAGTAAGTTCTTTCTTTGGATTCGTGAAAATAGTATTGGTTTCGTCGAATTCAACCATTTCTCCAACCATCATAAAAGCTGTGAAATCGGATACACGAGCTGCCTGCTGCATATTGTGTGTAACAATAACAATGGTATAATCTTTTTTTAATTCATCGATGGTTTCCTCAATCTTTCCCGTAGAAATTGGATCCAGGGCCGAAGCTGGTTCATCCATTAAAATAATAGAAGGTTTATTTGCAAGTGTCCTGGCAATACAGAGTCGTTGCTGTTGTCCACCTGATAAATCCAACGCAGATTTGTCCAGTCGATCATTGACTTCTCGCCACAAATCCGCCTGCCGCAATGCTGATTCCACGATGCCTTCTAGTTCTGTATTGCTGGATACTCCATTGACTTTTGGTCCAAAAGCCACATTTTCCCAGATGCTCATCGGGAATGGATTGGATTTCTGAAAAACCATACCTACCTTATTGCGTAATTCTTCCAGCCGGACATGTCTATCATAAATATCTTTACCTTCGATCAATACCTTACCGTCGATGTGAGACCCAACAATTAAATCATTCATTCTATTAAAACATCGCAGTAATGTTGACTTCCCGCAGCCCGAAGGGCCGATAAATGCGGTTACCATTTTTTCAGGAATCTGAATATTTACATTTTTAAGTGCTTTTGCTTCAGAAACATAATAAAAATCCAGATCAATGGTTTCAATAATTGTTTCTGCAGATACTAATGTATCCTGATCTTTTTTCCGCAATGTTGTTTTCATGTTTACCACAATAACAATCCTTTAAATATCAGATTCAATTCCTAAAAAACGGATGTTTTATATTTTTTACGTAATCGATTACGGATATAAATGGCTAATAAATTCAGCAATACTACGATCACTATTAATAGTAAGGCTGTGGTATAAACCATTGGTTTAGCCGCCTCTACATTTGGTGATTGAAATCCTACATCATAAATATGAAATCCCAGATGCATAAATTTACGATCCAAATGCAAAAATGGAAATGACATATCCAGTGGCAGTGACGGAGCCAGTTTAACAACGCCTGTAATCATAAGAGGTGCTACTTCTCCCGCGCCACGGCTGATTGCTAATATTAATCCGGTTAAAATACCAGGCATAGCATTGGGCAGTACAATTTTACGGATCATTTGCCACCGCGTAGATCCAAGTGCTAATGCGCCTTCTTTATTTGCTCTTGGAACTGCCAGAATCCCCTCTTCCGTGGCTACAATGACCACAGGGAGTGTAAGTAAAGCAAGCGTTAGTGAGGCCCATAAAATACCTCCTGTTCCGAATGTCGGTTCCGGCAATGAACTGCTGAAGAACAGCTGATCAATTGTGCCACCCAGAGCATATACAAAAAATCCCAATCCAAATATACCGTATACAATCGATGGCACACCGGCCAGATTGTTCACTGATAATCGTATCATACGGATTATGGCACCCTGCTTGGCATATTCATTTAAATATATTGCTGCCAACACTCCAAAAGGAACCACGGCGATCGACATCAGTAATACCATCATCACGGTACCAAAAATGGCAGGAAAAACGCCGCCTTCCGTATTAGATTCGCGGGGTTCATCACTTACAAATTCCCAGAATTTTTTAGCATACAACCAGCCTTTTTCAAAAACATTCATTTCATTCGGCTGATAAAAACGAACCACATCGGCCAGTAATAATTTCTTTTCTTGGTTATCTGCCGTTTTTAAATTCAGGTAAATATCCTGATTTTCAAGATAAATGTTTTCTAATTTTTTATTAAGTTTATTGTATTCCGGGGTAATTTTTTCCGTAAGAGCATGTTCCTCTTTTTGAAATTTCTCAAGTTTAGCTTGTTCCTCAGGAATTTTATCATCATTAATCTGAAGCAAGGAAATTTCCCGCTGAATATTGACTAACGGTGCATTGAGTTCATTTATCTCATCTTCCAGATCTTTTATTTTACTACGATTTTCAACCGCTATATCATGAGCATCTTCAACTTTATCATTTGATTGTTCACCCTCATATTTGAATTGTTCATTGCCAATATTCAAACTTTGTATAAACCCATAAAAATTACCATATCCAAGTCGTTCAAAAGCAGTTGCATCTTTGGGGCGGTCTGTTTGTTTAATTTCATTTTTAGAAAGCCAAGTGAAATCAAGTCCATATAAATCCCGGTTACCAATTTTTAGCTGAATTTCTTCATGTTCGATTCGGTTTCCATCATTATCATTTTCATATTTTATATCTTCGGCCCATTGTTCACCAAGGTATTCTTTGCCGTCTTTCAATTTCACCTCAACCAGATCACTCGGCCAGAAAAAGCCAAGCCCTTTTAATAAGATGATGGCCATAATTAAGGCCACCATAGCAAGGGAAACAATCAAGCCGGCTGCTGTAAAAATAACGTAGGAATCACCTTTCTTTTTAAAATAACTCATCTTTTTCATATCAGAATCTCGCATATTTCTTACGCAACTTATCACTAATTCTGGCCGCAATGCTATTTATGATGAATGTAAAAATAAATAATAAAAATGCTGTTAAAAATAATATTCTGTAAAGTGTTCCACCCACCGGAGCTTCAGGAATTTCAACTGCAATACAGGCGCTCATTGCGCGGAATCCGTTAAAAGGACTTAAATCCAGAATGGGAGTATTACCGGTAGCCATTAAAACAATCATGGTTTCCCCAATAGCACGTCCCAATCCTAACATAACTGCTGCAAAGATTCCTCCTGCTGCTGCAGGCACCACAACACGGTAAACGGTTTGCCAACGCGAAGCCCCCAACGCCAATGACGCTGAAGTAAGAGAATCCGGCACATTAGATAATGCATCTTCCGATATTGTAAATATGATGGGGATAACTGCAAATCCCAATGCAAATCCAACCACAAGACTGTTCCGTTGATCATAGGTTATATTTAAGGTTTCATACAACCATTGTTTTATATTGCCTGCAAACAACATATTTTCAATGGAACCGGAAAACGCAAATGATATCCATATGCTGATAAAAAACAGAGCAGTAGTTAAAATAAGTTCCCAACCCAGTGGCATACGCATGCGCTGAACTTCCGGTACCAGCCGCCAGCCCATAATACCAATTAGAGTGATCAGGGGAACAATCACGGATACTAAAAATATGGCCATTAAATGTTCTTCAAAAATAGGTGAGAAGTAGAGTCCGGCCAGAAATCCAATCACTACACTGGGAAGAGCAGCCATTATTTCCACAGTTGGTTTGATAGCGCTTGATAACCATTTGGGTGAAAATTGCGATACATAAATAGCAGCCAGAAGAGCCAACGGGATTGAGAATAACATAGCATAAAACGTACCTTTTAAAGTACCAAATATGAGCGGAATTAAACTGAATTTGGGTTCGAATTCATCAGAACCGCCTGTGGATTGCCAGACAAATTCCGGTTTTTCATAGCCTTCATACCACACTTTTCCAAACAAGGTTTTCAACGTTGCTTCGGGGTGTTCATCTTCCAGTTTATATTGGCCGATTTGATTTTTTAAATCAATTAAAATGATACCATTTGATTTTGGTGCAATAGCACCTGTTTGAATAGTATTTTTAAACGGTTTAAAAATCATTTGCGTTTGATTGGTGGTTGAATAATTTAAATGAGCGGTGCCATGAGCATCAATGGTTAAAAAAGTTCTGTTCCTTGGTGAAATATATATTTGATTCACAGCAGCCTTATGTGGTTCAAAATTATAAACAGACATAAATTTGAAAACATTATCAGGGGTTCGTGCGGGAAAATATCCGGATACCTGCCCATCTGTATTTCCAATGATCAATGTATTACTACCGATAAGAAAGCTCAATGCGCTTACAGGGACCTCAGACACTTTCCAGTTATCTTTTAAATAAACTTCTTCAGGATCAGAGATATCGAACCAAAAAAGTTCACCATTCATAGTACCTGCAATTAATTTTTCACCATTATAATCAATTTCCAATTTGGTCAATTTTGCTTCACCCAGAAATTTGGTGAGATCCATTTTGTATTCGTTGTAGTCGTCCGATATATGTAAGATTAATCGCTTAGCATGATTGATCCATGCATAAAAATCATAGTCATCATTCTGGCGAAACACAAGCTCTTCGATGTGAGCCGGGATGCTATCATTTGAAATTTCTGCTTGATATACTTCCCTAACTGAGAAACGCGGTACAATTACTCTCTCTTCTTTACCATATTCCGGCATCATACGAATATCAGCTTGAATAATTCGCCCTTGATTTGTACCAACTGCAAATCGGTCTTTGAGATAGTCGCCTTTGGAAACAGAAAGAATTAATTCATTTTCATTAAGTCCAAGAGAATCGCGCAGAAGAAGGGTATTATCTGATAAACGATAGAATTCAACAAAACCCTGATCATTTACTACGTAATAGACTTCCTGATACTGATCCATCCCGATCAGTTTTATACTTCTATCCGGTTTTCCATATGAGAATGAAAGCATTTTATCTATGGATGCAGAAAATGAAAGCGGCATACTTTGATACATCAGGAAAAGGAGAATAAAAATGATACTGATGATGACACCATATCCCCCAAATGAAATCACTACTCTGGCTGTTTTATTAGCACGATCTACTTTTTTTCTGAACTGCTCATTTGCAGAATTGGGCATCTTAAGTAATTGCTCTCCCAGTGCGAAATTAATTATAAAAAATTCCAGGCTTTCGCCCGGAATTTATATAATTTTTATTTATATTTCTAATCCTTATTGAATCTTAGCTAATTCTTTCTGAGCCATTTCATTATTCAAAGGCAAATAACCCTCTTTTACAACAATTTCCTGACCTTCAGCACTTAATACATAGGTAATAAATTCTTTTACTAATGGATCAAGCGGCTTGTTGGGATGTTTTACAATATTTAAGAATAAGAATCTTGATAACGGGTACTTTCCGGTAACTACATTATCATAGCTGCCATCATAACAAGTTTCACCTTTTTTATCCGCGAGCTTTAATACTTTTACACCTGAAGTTTTATAGCCAATTCCACTATACCCAATACCATATTTATCTTCAGTGATGCCTTGTACAACGGAGGCCGAACCAGGTTGTTCTTTAACCTGATCTTTATAATCACCTTTTTTAAGAACATGCTCTTTAAAAAATCCATAAGTACCCGACGCTGAATTACGACCATAAATGCTGACCGGCTTATTAGACCATTCACCCGTTAAACCTAATTTACCCCATACGTTTACATCTTCTTTAAATCCTCGTTTGCGAGTTTTTGAGAAGATAGCGTCCGCTTCTTCCATTGCTAGGCAATCCAGTGGATTATCTTTTTGTACAAAAATGGCCAACGCATCCAGTGAAGTACCAATAGTCGTTGGTTTAAAACCATATTTTTCTTCAAATGCATCTACTTCTTTGGATTTCATTTTACGTGACATCGGTCCAAACTGAGCCGTACCCTCAATGAGTGCGGGTGGAGCTGTAGATGAGCCCTTACCCTCAATCTGAATATTAACCATCGGATAATATTTCTTGAATCCTTCCAGCCATAAAGCCATCAGATTATTCATTGTATCTGATCCGATACTATTAGCATTACCACTGATACCAGTTACCTTTTTATACTTAGGTAATTTGGGATCAACTTTAAGTGTTTGCGCAACAACCAGTTGAGTTAGAAAAATTGCAGCCAAAACCAAGTATACACTTGTTCTTGCTCTTAACTTTACTGACATTATTTAATCCTTTCTATTAAATGAATAATTAACTATAAATTCAAAGTGAATTGAGAACGGATTTTAAATACATCATCCGATCCAGGGGCAGCATTTCGTTCAACTTCCCCGTTCACTTGCAGTCTGAACTGCTTCCCAAAATATATTACCGGTCCGAATCGGATAACTAACATCTCATTGTCATCAGTTTCAGTGTCCGGTTCGATATATGAAATGCCTCCAGCAAAACCAAAAGCATCCAGTCCACCCAGGTTTTCCAATGGTTTCTCCAGCGATTGTTTCCATAAAGCAGTAACATCATACAAATTGAATTTTTCATCATCAGCAGAACCTGTTAAATCTTTACTAACTGAACCAAAAGCCAAACCACCTTCAATTTCAAGTCCCATTGGCAGATACACTCCAAAGTCCGGTGCAATGACATAAACATTGCCTTCATTATTAATACCATATTCTTCGATTTCATTACCC
>JARRPN010000041.1:0-8625 GCA_037382875.1 Calditrichaceae bacterium
TTATGGTGGAGTAGCGCTCTGGACTGATGAAAGTACCGATTTACGATTTTTGAATGAGGGTTTACCCAAAACTGGAATCAATCGTATTACCCAGAATGATCTTATTGATTGTATCAATGCTGTTGTATGTACGGATAGCGGGGCATACATTCGTTGCGGTTTTGATCCGACTGCTATCGGCCGAAGTAATATGCAACCGGTACAATTTAATCTCTCTCAGAATTTTCCAAATCCGTTCAATAATGAGACAGTTATACCTTATCAAATAAATCAAGCTGATTTTGCTGATTTATCAATCTTCAATACACTAGGCCGGAAAATACTTACACTTGTCTCAGCAAAACATGCACCCGGAAGTTATGTAGCACATTGGAACTCAAACGGATATGCCAGCGGAATTTATTATGCAAGATTAAAAGTCGGTGAATCATCGCAAATAAAAAAGATGATATTATTGAAATAGTTCGCATTAATGCGATAAATATTCAAATATAAAAAGATAATTCAATTAAAAGGGGAGGGAATGATGCAAAAAGTATTTGTACTATTATTCGCCAGTATCATCTATCTATATGCTGGTAGTATTGATAAACGAACACTTGACCTCGATGCGCCAGGTCTTGCTAAAACTGCTTCATTTTTCGAATATGAAACATTTGCAAATAACTGTCTGGATGTAACACTTATTTCCGGCGGATATTTTACAATTGGTACAAATTCCGGAACTGTAGAAAACACACTCGATGATAGATGTGCTCTACTATTTGGGCATCCCTATGCCAAAACTTCCTATCCTGTATTTTCAGTAGATGGCCAGTGGTTTAAACTGGATGAGTATTTTCCGGTTCTTTCATCCGAAATGCTAGTCAAACAAAGTGACTCATTGATTATTCTGGTTGAGGAAGATCAACTTTTCCAGCTTGAATTTTGTCTATCACCAGGAGTGGTTGAAAATAAATTAGAGATTTCTATAAATATTACAAATCTGGATTCACTGAGTCATAATTTTGGAATGGGTTTAGTGTTGGATCCCGGTATCGGCAAATGGGGTGATGGTTTTATTTATTATGATGATGTCTTCATTTCTGACGATGTGATTTTTACCGATTGGCCGGAAGATTTGCCTCTGAATATTTATGAAAAATCCGTTGGAGCGAAAGGTATCAATTTCTCAGTAGATTTTGATTCAATTCCTCCTGATAAGATTATTGCAGCTAATTGGGCTGATTTATATAGTTCCTCGGGTCCGGAGTTTACTGAAAATCCGTTAGGAAAAATTTATGATTTAACCACCAAGATAATATGGGATGAAACAGAGATTGAGCCATCGAATAGTATTAAAAAATCCACTACATTTACTTTAAATGATCCGGATTTTACAACGGATACTTTTATGCGCTGGGATCTGGCATCGTTCTTGACAATGGAAAATAATCGGCTGTTCCCGAGAGATTACGAAACCAGTTTCGAAATTCATAATCTAACAGATTCCAATCTGGATGACATAGATTTAAAAATAGAAATCCCCATCGGCTTTTCCCTGGGCGAGTCGGAAAGCCACATTTCAATTCCCTTAGGTGCCCCTGCCTATCCTCAGGTCAATCTGCAGTCTAATCTTGTGTATGAGGATTATATTGTCGGATTGACCGCCCGCCTTGAGGAGGATGGCGTGGTTTTGGATGAGATAACCAGGAATGTTTACCTACCAGCAACGGCTCTCACGGATACCGGTTTAACGATCACAGACGATTCTCTTTCGGTTGTTGGGTTTCCTGAGGTGAATCTTATCTTTGGTGCTGAAGTTGATCAATCCGAGCAGAAAATTCTAAATCTTCAGAAGGAGAATATATTTCTTTATGAGAATGATACCCGATTACACGATTATGAACTGGATAAATATGCTGTTAGGGGATCAGATTTGGCAGATATTGTCTTTGTTTTGGATTGTTCGGGCAGTATGGGAGATAATATTAATGCAGTCAGAAATAATTTAAATGAATTTGCTGATTCACTCACGGCTAAGGGATATGATTATCAAATAGGTGTCGTGACTTTCAGTACAACGGTTGATGATGTCTGGGATTTTACAAATGATATTGATCAAATAAAAAGTAATTTATCGGGTATATCACTTTGGGGTGGTGTGGAGAACTCGCCGGCTGCTTTGTATAAAGCATCTGAATTATCCTGGCGACCCGGAAGTAAGCGGAATATCATCTGGATTACCGATGAACCATATCCTGAAGATGTTTATACAAAAGAAGAAATTGTTAATCGTATGCTGTATATGGGTATCACCGTACATGGTGTTGGATTAAATAATCTGCAAACGGAATGGTTTAATCCGATTGTAATGCCGACCGGTGGTAACTTTTATGATATATTTGGCAATTTCCGTGACATTCTTCTGGACGTGACTGATTTTAATTCTCAATTTTTATATTCAATTATTTATGATAGCCCGAATACAGAGACAGGTTCAAATACAATCAAACTTGAATTACATTATGAAGGCTTGGGGGGGAATAAAATTTTTATGTATGAACCGCCTGCAGGTACTCCCGGCATAAATTCATTGGTTTGTTATCCAAATCCATTTAATCCGACAATAACATTTAAATTTGCTACTCAAAATATATTAAAAGGTGATATAATAATTTACAATATGTTGGGGCAACGAATTAAAAAGATACCTATAACAAAGAATTCCCCACAACAAATAACATGGAATGCCAGTGATGATCATGGAAAATCTATCGTATCCGGAGTGTACATTGTACGATTGTCATTCACTGGAATAGATGGTAAAAAACATGATCAATCTGCACGAATACTTCATCTTAAATAGAAAGGGTAATCCAATGAAAATAAAGTATATTTTGTTTGTCGTGATTGTATTGTCATTTAGTATTAATGGATTTTGTGATGGATTGCTCCTTCCAACCGAAGAAGGATATCCAAAAGATCTGTTAAAAAATCGATTAACTGAAGTTACGGTTAGTATCAACGGATTGATAGCCGAAACAGAAGTTTATCAGGAGTTTGTAAATGAATGGTATGATACAACCGACGCAGTATATTCCTTTCCGCTACCACCCAATGCACGGGCAACGGAGTTTGTATATTGGTTTGATGATATTGCATATAAAGCGATTCTAAAAGTTAAGGAACAGGCAGTGAATCCGGGTACAGGGGAAGGCGGTGTAGCAGCATTTGTTAATAAATATATTGGTAGGAATGGAATTAAAATACGTTTGAAGGATATTGCACCGGGTGCCATACAAAAAGTAAAACTGCATTATATTAATCTTTGTGATTATTACGCAGGCAAGTTTACCTATTCCTTTCCTCTGAATACAGAAGATTTTATCACCTATCCTTTGGAACATTTGGAATTTTCAATTAATGTTAATTCTAATTCAGAAATAATCGATTATGATATTCCGACCCACCCGGATTACCAGCTTATCAAAACCGAAGGAAATTCAATGCAACTGAGGATGAGCAAACCAAAGGCCTATATTAATAATGATTTTGAATTTTACTATCAGGTTAGCCATTCACAACTAGGTGTAGATTTTTATTCTAATGCAAATGATTCATCTGAAGGGCACTTTGCCTTATGTGTTCGGCCACAAAACCAGGCTGTTGCAGATAGTGTGTTACATAAAAGAATTCTATTTCTACTGTCTACTTCAAGTTCCATGCAAGGGTATAAATTGGAGCAGAGTATGGTCGCAATATCAAATGCATTGAATAAATTAACCGAAAATGATCAATTCAATATTGTGACGTTTAATAATAGTGTCTCAACCTGGAAGAGTAGTCCTGTTGTTGCCACTTCAAATAATATAGAAAACGCGAGGACATTTTTAGATGGATTAAATACAAACTGGGGCAATGATTTGGATACGGGTATCAAAGAATGTCTTAACCAGATTGATAATGCGGATTATAGCAACTCAATTGTTATTTTTAGCATGGAAAAGACTCTAATTTTTCCAAAGGAAATTGCAGAATTAAATATGTATAAATCTGGCATATTTCCAGTTGGCCTTGGTGCTAGTCCAGATCGATTTCGATTGGAAATGCTAGCTCAGCTGAATTATGGTTTTGTCACTTATATCGATGATAATGACAATATCGGCAATATGATAAATCAATTAATGAATCAGATAAATCAACCAATGTTGAAAGACGTTGTGATGGAATATGGCTCTTCAAATGTTAGCCGTTTGATTCCTGAAAAGCCGCCTACAACGTATGCGGGATCGTATTTCTTTTCGGCTGGCCGATATGAAAATGAAGGACCCTCCATTTTGAGTATTGGAGGAAACTCAGTTAATGGAATGGTATCTTATGATTTTAACCTGGATTTTAATGCTGATGGTAATGGTAATAAATTTGCGGAATATCTTTGGGCTAAAGAAACCATTGATGCCCTGGAAAGGGAAATAGAAATTTATGGTGAGACACCGGCCTTAAAAGATAGTCTTATTGATTTAAGCCTAAAATATAATATTCGCTGCCGCTATACAGCATATATTGCGGATTACGAAACAGAGTATGATTTAACTGATTTGAATATGGATCCTATTGCTGCTTTAATGCCGACCTCTTTTATAAAAATCAATTATCCGAATCCATTCAATCCATCAACAACCATTCGTTTATATATCGATAAGCAGGGAGAATTTCAGACTAAGCTGCTAAAAATATATAATATATTAGGCCAACTGGTAGCAGTAATCGATATCAGTCATCTGTCATCCGGTTGGCAGGAAGTTCAGTTCAACGGACATGATATGTTTGGTAATTTGTTACCAAGCGGTATCTATTTTGTTCAATTACAGGTGAAAAATCAGGTGATGAGTACGATTAGGATAAGTTTAATAAAATAATGAAACTGAATTTTTATATGAGAGATTTTTATTTATATTGAAAATAATTCATCAAAATTAAAAACAGACTATTAAATCTAATTCATTATTGTAATTGAACGAAAGATAATGGTTTTTCACAAACCCGAAAGATGATGGTATTGAAATAGTAGATGATATAAATCATAGGCTATTTTAAAGAAATAATTTATGTTGCTAAACAAAATTATATAGAAGTCAAAGATATCCCACACAACCAGGGGATAGTATTCCATCATTTCAGGAGGTCACTATGCGATTGTCAATCCAAAAGATTTTTATACTGATTTCCACTGCCTTCATTTTTTATTCATGTGCTGCCGTTTATGTACCTAATGTTGCCCATACTACTTTTTATGAGGAAAGCGGGGATGTAAGTGTTTCCGGATTTGTCGGATCTACCGGATACGATGGGCAGGTTAGTTTTGCTGTAACAGATAATATATACTTGTATGGAGCCGCATCATATCTCAAAGAAGATAGTACCACTTATGAGGATGATGATTACCTAAAACATAGTTACCAGGAAGGCGCTATTGGATTTTATCACTGGATGGGAGGTTCAGGACGCTATACCATGCACATGGGTATGGGACATGGAGAAGCGGAAGCTTTTGATCGGTATAACTTTTTCGGTGATCAAAAACTAGTGGCAGAAGGAAAGTATCGTAAATATTTCTTTCAAAGTGCGCTTGGTATGAGTAAGGATGTGGTTGATCTCGGAGGAGCCATTAGGTACACTTATGTTGATTTTTATAAATTTAGTACTAATAGAGAAGAGTATGGTACGATAGAGCATATCTTTAACCAGTTTATTGAACCTACATTTTTCGTTCGTCTTGGCTATAAATATATTAAATGGCATTTCCAGTATTCTTGGGCGTTTGGATTAAGAGATGATTCTCCCTTTGATTATAGAGCCAACAGAATTTCAATGGGGATTACTTTTAAATATAATATTCTTGGCAAGAATTTTTAATCAAGTTATGGTAACAGCTTGATTTACATTAACCTATGAATTGAATTCTAATAATTCTATAGGTGCTCCATTATCTATAATCATAGCTACACGGACGCCTTCTGATGGTGAACTAATTTCATCAATCAACTCTTTATCAATAATGGCCGAATCCAGGTCGTCTACCTCAAAAGCGATGTGAGGAACCGTTTGTATAAGTTTCGAAATTGGGCTATCCGGTTCAAAACGCATCCATTCAATACCATATGGACTGGTATCGAATCCGGAAACATACATTTTATATTTTTCAATATATTTTTCGTCTGGATGTACTTTTTTTGTTGGAATACCTAAATGATGATAACGCCATCCATAGTCACTTATTGCGGATGGCAGCTCATGATCCATTCTTTTCTTTTTCCTATCAAAAATCCGTTTTATGATAATTATCATTTACATGATGTTCTCATGATAGCAGCAATTCTTCTTTCCATCCAATAGTCTGAATCTCAATTTTCTTAAAATCACTTGTTCCAAGCCCATATACTTTATCTGCAGCTTCAACACAGAGAGGAGGAGGGAATAACGGCCAGGGCTCACCTTTGATCAATTCTCTTTTTGCAGAAATTATTTTGAGACAGACACTCTCAACGGCAACCGGATCAAGTCCTGCAATCAAACCTTTATAGGCCCATTTATATCTGGGATCGACCTGTGGGCCTTTATCACATAACGGATGCAAGGCGTCCACCAAAATTAATTTTGTTTTATCTTTAACTTCAGGTAAATGCCAGATTTCGCCAAGCTTTGAACTGTTCTGATCATGATAATTTCTTGGTCTTCCGGAAAACATGATATAATTTTTGATAACAGTTCCTATGCCGGTCAACCAGTGTGCTTTTAAGGCGGGCATACATATAAGTGCTGTACATTTTTTAGGTTTATCCAGACTGCCTTGTGCCATGATAATATTTTTTTCAGCTATACCAAAATTGATTAGGGATGTTTTTACCACTTCTACTAATTCATCATGAGTCGGATTTAGATGAGGTGTTGTTACAATGCCAACGATATCATCTTGTTTGAGTAAGGAAAGCCAGGCATCAGTAACAGATTTTTTCCCTGTGACATCCAATATGGTTTGATCAAGCATCTTTTTAAGAATGCTTGTATCAATTTTTAATTCAGCATCCATAACACTTTCATTGCGGATTACAGTTACTTTTGAAAGGGCAGGTTTATCCTGGGCATGAATATATTTAGTTCTGGTTAGGGATGCGCCTATGGCGGCAGTTAGACTGCCACGTATAAAATCTCTTCGTGTAATTGAGTTATTACTTTGTTGCTTCATAATCACTCTCCGTTATATTATTTTAACTTTATGTGATCAATAATTTGATCTGCTGATGTTTTGTCCGGAATATTAAATGCAATATATAATAAATTATTTTTCATTTTACAGGCTAACCAACCATCTTCTATTTTAAAGTTTTTACTATACTGTAACTCACTCATATTTACAACTGTTTTACTTTCCGGTAAAAAATTTTTAAAGAATGAGTTCAATGCATCAACCGCTTGTTGATGGCTTGTATATTCTATTATCAATAGTTGAATAGGTTTCGTTTCGTTACCATTGATTTTTAGGTCATATGATACAGTAATTGCATTTACCGAATGATCTAAATTTAGAATATTTTGGTGGCTTAAATAAAAGATGGAATTAAAAACCATATATGATCTGAAAAAGGCTATCTTATTTGAATTTAATTTCCAGCCAATCTTATCCAGAACAGGGATTTGCTGAATTATTTCAGGCTCGGTTGTAAAATCATTATAAAGAATTTTACCAATTTGCATTACTATATTTTTAGCATCCATTGTTTCGCGAAATGCCAGAATCCTAATAAAATAATTTCCGGAAACTAACCTAAGCAGTCCACTGCCATATAAAGCTCTTATAGTTGGTGCCACTAAAGAACTTGAATCGACCTTCTCATCAAAATAAACCGGATCACCGCTCCAATCGAGCGAAAGCAAACCAAAGGCATCATTACCGGTATCCATGTTGTATATTTCAACAAGAATGGTATTTTTGTCTTTAGATGAATACTCTAAAACTTCAAGCTGATTAAACCGATAGCCCAAATACAATTCACCACCTCCATCCATATAATCAAATATATTGGTGGAATCAATTGTCCGGGCCTCTTTTGATTGATACCAATTGTTTATAGTTTTGGGCAATATCTTCGAAATATCATTCATATTAGATGAAAATCCCATAGTCAATACTGTACATAACATAATATAAATATTTGTTAATTTCATAAATATCTCTTTAATGTTTTAATAATTTAAAACCGGAATCAAAAGTAAATAAAAAATATGTTGTATTAAGGTAAAAATCAATTTTAAAATCCACCCTATATTTGCACAATAGTAACTCATCTTTTAGCGCCTGTTTATACATAATTATTATAAAAATATCTTCAAATTTTCTTGACAATTAGGTTTTCAATTTGTATCATTAAAACATTCGAAACCGGTTTCGAAAAAATCACTCTCAAATCAGTAAATTATGATAACAATTGATAAACTTGCGAAACTTGCTAATGTTTCTAAATCTACTGTTTCCAAGGCCTTAAATAACCGTCCTGATGTTAGCGCCGAAACAAAACTTAGAAATTTAGAAATATCAAAAGCAAATAATTATACTCCCAATGCTTTTGTCATAGGCTTAAAAAG
>JARRPN010000042.1:0-9912 GCA_037382875.1 Calditrichaceae bacterium
CTTTTTAAACCGGATTCTATTGTCTTAATATCTGATTCAATTTCGCTTTCTTTAATTTTTGTAGTCCACTTATCATAATTTTCGGTGAGAGCTTTTTTAAGCGAATCCATTTTTTCAATAGATTTTAAATCGACCATATTCATCAAGCTATCAACATTCAGATTGCCTTTAAAGTCACTGATACGTTCACCAGCAGTGGACTCGGCTTTTTTTGATAGCTTATTCATCGTATTATAGACAAATCCCTGGGCCTGTTCTTTTTCCTCTTTTGTCAAGGCCCCGTCAGTCTCACGGTCTGTAAAGGTTCTTAATCCGTTCAGTTGAAAATCTTCGATGATTACTTTCTTCCTCAGTAATGGCCAGAATTCCATATCAAATTCGCAATCGGCTGTTTCTATCATATTCTTCATGGTATGCTGAGGGTGGGTAACCTGTAATCGGCTCCAGCCTACCTTTACAGACGTAAGAGAAACATCTAGATTATCGATTTCCACCTTTGCGCCGACTACAGCGCTGCCGAAATCTTCCAGTTGTTCTTCCAGCCATTGATCAGTTAAAAGAAGGCTGATGACAACAATTATGATAATGATTACGGCTAATACGATTATGCCTTTCCAGCGAAACATTTATGCAGTTACTCCTCTGATTTTTTCATAGATTTTGTAAAATTTTGAACTTTTGACTATCTGGATAATTTTTAATTTCTGTAATTTCGCATCTATGTGTTCCCGGTAGTATTTGACAAAGTATTTCATAAAAAAGAATACAGGTAATATTAGTATTATTGATACAACCAGACTCCCCATGACCACAGTATTGTTATATCGGCTTAAGGCCACGATGGGAATATTAAAAAGTGTAACCAGGATTCCGTGCAGGGATGTCATATCAACAAGGATATAGTATCCAAAACTATGGAATATTGGATCTAATATATAGGCAAATCCACTGAACAGGATAAAAGCAAAAATCACAGAGCCTGCATTCACTTTTAATATAAAGACCAATAGAATAATAATCATGTTGTGAACAGTTAAGAATGGCGTAAGGCCGATAATCATGCCGAGAAAAAATCCGCTGGCAATCTGATTAGGGGTATCCTCAGCACGAAGAATTTTAAATAGCTTAGCTAATATTTCCAGACCAAACATAGAAACACTCCACAAATTTACCGGAAAAAATTATTTATAGGTTTTAAAAAAGAACAAGACCAAGTTAAGAATAAAAGAGCAGGAATAAAAGATAAAAGTGGAATAAGATATTATTTAAATTCAACTGAAATTCAATTGTTGTAAAATTTCTTCCAGTGCCAGATGCAATTCCTCCCATTCTGCCTCGGTTTTAGTCAGATTAGTGCAAATCTTTCCTTTTTTTGTTTTTCCAGATGTTCAATGTCATGTTCAATCTTTTCAATATATTTTTGCAGCCGGTTGCGTTCCTTACTTACGGCCTGCCGGGCCTCAGCTTCTTTCTGTTTCTGCTCTTTTGTTTTCTTTAATCGGCCGGGTGCACTGTCCTCGGTTTTGGTTGTTGTTTGTTTGATTGCAGCAGTTGCATCGACTGATTTTTCCTGTTCCCGTTTGTTCAGGTAGTCACTATAGTTGCCTTCATATTCTTTTAACTGGCCGTTTTTCAACTCAATAACCCGATTAACCAATCGATCCAGAAAATAGCGGTCATGGGAAATGAGCAGGAGCGTACCGTCATAATCTTTTAAGGCATGTTCAAGCGCTTCTTTGGATGTGAGATCAAGATGGTTGGTCGGCTCATCCATAATTAAAAAATTACAGGGGGATAGCAAAATCTTGGCAAGGGATACTCGTGCTTTTTCGCCGCCGGAAAGCACACCAAGCGATTTTTCAACGGTATCACTTGTAAATTGGAATATTCCAAGAATATCCCTCAGTTTTGGATGAAAGGATCGTGCTGCTGTTTCTTCCACTTCCTTATAAATTGTATTGTTCAAATTAAGCGAATCGATCTGATGCTGTGCATAATAACCCACATGTACGCGTTCACCCAGTTTAAGTTCGCCCTGTTGTGGACGCAATTCCTTAGATATCAGGCGTGTCAAAGTAGTTTTCCCGGCTCCATTCACACCAACCAGAGCAACTTTTTCACCGCGATACATATTTAAATTAATATCCTGCAACACCCAGGATTCGGTATAACGGAATGCCAGATGTTTAATTTGCAGAGCCTCCTTAAAGCTAACCGTATCCGCCTGAATTTTAAAATGAATGGTCTTAGAGCTTTCGGGTAATTCGATGGTTTCCATCTTTTCCAGCATTTTGATTCGGCTTTGTACCTGAGCTGCTTTTGTATTCTTATAACGGAAACGGTCAATAAAACGCTGAATACGGATCCTTTCTTCTTTCTGTTCTTCCCATTTTTTAATAAGTTGTTCCTGCTCCAATTCCTTTTTTTGTTTATAGAACTGATAACCTCCGGAATAGAGTGTCAATTTTCCGCGATCCAGTTCTACAATTTCCTGCGCTAGCCGGTCAATAAAATACCGGTCGTGCGAAATAATCACCATACTTCCGGAGAAATTGCGTAGATAGGATTCAATCCATTCCAGTGATTCCAGATCGAGATGGTTGGTCGGCTCATCCAGCAACAATACATCCGGTTCCTGTAACAGCAACCGGGCCAGGTAAACCCGCATTTGCCAGCCGCCGCTTAGTTCGGATATAGGGCGATGAAAATCAGATTCGGAAAATCCCAATCCCATTAATATCTTCTTCGCCTGAGATTCCAGCGTATAACCACCCAGCACATTATAACGTGATTCCAAAATACCCAGCTGATCTAATATATCCCCACCATCGGATTGACTGTTCGTTTCCAGGATTTGATGTATGGCATCCATTTCTTCCTCAATTTTCAGGATTTCATCATGTCCTTCAAGAACAATAGTGAGCACATTACCTTTTTTTATGGCGATTTCTTCTTGAGGCAGATAACCGATCTGATAACCTTTGGGCTTGATAATAGAGCCTTCAAAATTGGTTATTTCTCCGGCTATAATGCGGAATAGAGTCGTTTTTCCAGCTCCGTTTGATCCAATCAAAGCTACTCGTTTTTTGGGATTGATAATCCATTGGGCATTTTGGATCAAATGATTATGACCGATAGAAAAATTTATATTTTGAAGCTGTAGCATTTAGTGTACTTTCTGATTAATTACAGGCCGTAATATAAAAAGAGCGGCAATTTGATGCTATTCTGAGGAGATGAAAAATATTTATTTTGAATCATACTTATAGTATGTCCATTTTATTGGATCATTTAGGACCACACCGGTTTGGCGAGCAGGTATATTTATGAATACACTTAAACATTATAAGGGCGATTCACGAATCACCCTTACTGATATATTTTATAATATTTTTGAAAAATGAAAGGTCTAACCTGAATATATTATTACAGCAATGTAAATGTTGTACTTGCTTGTGTTACCTCACCAGAATTTAAATCCTTGATTTTAATTTTAATCTCAACTTGCCCGGCACTCAAACTACTAAAGTCAAAAGCAGTATATTCATAAGCTGTCGGACCCTGGGTCTGGTGTTCTTTGGTTATGGAAATAGTCTGATCATCATCGCCGCCAAAAAGTCCCATAATCTTTTGTAAAGCATTCTTTGTTCGGTTAATCGATGTCACTGTTTGGTCAATTGAATAACGTGATTGTCCATCAATTTCTTTTAGATTATAGATTTCATAGTAAAAATATACCAGACTGTCCTTTTTGGCTTTTTTTGATGGGTTTGGAATAATTTCAAGACCATGTTTTGTGAAAGGTGTTTTTTGAATGGCCGGTTCAACTGAGTAAGCCATTACAAGATTACTCACATTCATTGCTGCAGGATTAAATTTTTTTGCAACAATTATAGACCGATTTCCTCCTATAATGCTTTTATCATGCGTAGAAACATGGCTGTTTATGTATGCTTTATTCGGCGGCGATTGGATAGAAAATATGTCAATAAATTGCTGACTATAATTTCTTGATTCTAAATTTGAACTTTGATTTTCTTTCAAAACCACTTCCCATGTTGAATCCATGAGTGCAATCCCGGTTTCAATATCACCTATATTATTATTGATTTGATCAACCGGAGTGCTGATGTAGATATCACAATAAGGATTACCTTTATCATCTTTGAACCAAGCTGCATATGTACTTATGGGTATCAGTTCTATATTTTTTGACCAGCTGTGTTCATCATTATTCATGGCCGTTCGGATGTTTTTTACAGACTGAATAGTAATGGTACCGATAACTGAGTTAGCATCCAATTTTGTATTTGCCATATAATATTGATCAAGATAACGATCCCACCCAAGCCGTGTTTCAAGCATTTCTTGATACGTTGGAACAGGAACAAGTCGCCAGTCATCTGCAGGTGCCTGTTCTGCAACTTCAAAATGAAAAATATATTTGGGGTGATTATTATTTGCATAATACAACCATGATTCATTATTAGGCATATTAGCATCTATTTTAATAGCAGAATCATCTGGAGGCCCATATCTCAAATAGACAAGTCCTTTATGGTTAAACTTTTTGTTTTTATAAAAGATAGAAGGAAATTCAAGTGTATTGGTGCGGTCAGGATTATTGATTGGAAAACGGAAGCCATCATATCGGTAATTTTTTTCGCAGTAAATAAGTCGTTTGTAATGTTCAGCAAGCCGATAATTTATTTTCAGGCTATTTAGCGGATTTTTCCTGTTCCAGATATTTCTATAAAATGATTTAACATCTTCCAGGGAATGAAATGGATATTTTAAATCATTGTCTTCCAGAATATATTTGATGTCTTCAAAAAGGAAACTCACATCATTACTCGAACTTATAGAATTTACGGTACTAAAGTATTTTTGTTCTGCTTTATCCAGTTCATCCATCTGATAATATAACCGGATCTGAGAAAGAGCCAATGGCATTTTTAAAAGTGGATCATGTTTTTTATCCAACAAGGTATATATAGAATCAGCTTTCTGTAAGTTGCCCTGTCTTCTGTATTTTTCGGCAATAAAAAAGATATCAACGTTTCCGTTTCGTTTTTTAAGCCAGTCAATCTGTGCCTGATCAACGTCATTGAACATGCTGATAAGATTTTCACCACCGTAGGTAATGAACAGATCGTAGTAATAAAAAAGACCAAGCAAAGCAATTCGGTTGTTGGGTTTTATATCTATTTGTTTATGGCAAAGCTCGATAGCCTCTTCATAGTTTTTTTGATATCGTTTTAAGAGTGAATACTCATAATAAACTTGTTTGTATGTTGAATCAAGCAACAAAACAGTATTAAAATTTTTCTTGGAATTTTTCCACATAATCATCTGAGTAACAATATCTCTTCCGATTCCGTCTTCACGATCACATATAC
The DNA here is from genome assembly GCA_037382875.1 of Calditrichaceae bacterium. Lineage (GTDB taxonomy): Bacteria > Calditrichota > Calditrichia > Calditrichales > Calditrichaceae > JAFGKZ01. Next base: position 5,400 of record JARRPN010000042.1, read on the forward strand.
CCAGTTTATAAAATGCGTCGATATGATTTGCTCGCAATTTAGTAACATCAACATAATATTCTTTTGCGTTTTGCCAGTTTTCCTGTTTCATCTCAATATCGCCCATAAGCATAAGGGCATCTATTTCTTTTGGATACTTTTTCAGAAGTTGTTTACAAACTTTTTTGGCCTCATCATATTTACCGTTTTCATAATGTTGCAAGCTTTCGTCGTATAATCTGACATATTCAATTGTTTGAGCAATTATCTTATTTCCGTAAAGACAAATTAAAATCAGTGTGAATAGGTATAATTTAGTTTTCATCTTAATTTTCCAATTTTTACAGGGATGAGACATATTTTCAGATACGTCTTAATTATCATTTCATTAATATAATAAACGAAGATCACCAATGTATTTCTAATTGATAACTAAAATCTTAGTACAAATATTGTATTAAAGCAAATATTCTATAATATGTTAACTTGTTATAAATTAATATAATAAATAGTTACTAATTAAATAAATCCATCTCATCGTTACTGACTTTTTTGCCACAGAAGTACTTTCTGATATATTTCTTCTACAATTGAAATATGCAGATCGTTCTTTTTCGCAACTTGTTCTAATATTTTTACATCAACTGTATCAAATAATCCCGATTGTTTGTATGATAGATCTATAACCTGATTATAAATTTCTGCTTCAAATGAACTCGGTTTCTTGGGCAGAGCAATGGAATTCCATTGATTGATCCAAATATTTATTTCTCCTGAGGCTTGATATTTTGCAACAATCCATGGCCGGTTTTTTAGCGGTTTGAAGAATGGATATATTTCAATGTATTCCTTTTTACGATCATCATCATCAAGCAGATAATAGTAGAGTACAATTTGTTTTATGACATCCGCCCTCATAAAAGTCTGCGGAATTTTTATTTTTGTCTCAATGATATTTCCGTTAAATAGCACACCTGATATCGTATAGTTTATTTTATTTTTCTGCACTTTTTGAAGGATATCATAAATAAATGTACTGTCTGGATAGTAGCTGGAATCATTAACGGTTAGCTTTAAATTCTGGAAGAAAGTATGATCTGTTTGTGAGTAAGCTAATAAAATACTAATGTGGATTAGGATTATGAATTTTATCTTCCACATTTGGAATAGTCCCGGAAAAAATAAAAGCGCAACACCAAAATAAATATTGCGCTATAAAATGTGAAACTTGGAAACTATATCAAAATTTCATCTGCATGCAGAATGTCTGAAAATTGTTCATTCTTAATAGATTCAGCATTTTTCCTTGCCTTGGCAACTGAAGAGATGATATAGCGATTGGCAATGAAGACTTTGCGACTGTCAATTTCCGCTTCATCCAGTAAAAGATAACCAATAACCAGGTAACCATACATATCCACAAGTTCACGAGCTGCTACATCCTGAAAGTATTTATCATTCTTGTCCTGAACGTATTTCAGGCTGGTCAGGAAAATCCGTCGGATCTCTTTCATATGTGCGGCTAATTGTACCAGATTGCCTTTGTATGTTTTCTTGCCTTTATCATTAAATCGCTGTCCAAGAATATCGTTGATTACACCACCGATAGCTGCAACAATCTGTAGTTGCGATGTACCCTCATAAATGTTAGTGATACGGGCATCCCTTGTGAGCCGTTCAATGATAAAATCCTTCATATAACCGGCGCCGCCATGAATTTGCAATGCATCATATGTAATCTGATTGGCGGATTCGGTTAATATATATTTAGCGAGCGGTGTTAATAAAGCAGCAACCTTTGTTGCTTGTTTTGCCCGATCATTCTCTTCAGCAAAGGACTTTCCTTCAGCTTTAAAATGTTCAATTTTTTCATTGAATTTATCGCGCAAGTCAACCCATTTAGCTGTTTCATATAATAGTGATCGGTTAGATTCCAGAGTCACACGCATATCTATTAACATATTGGTTACAACCGGAATATTGTAAATTGGCTGACCAAATTGTTCACGTGCTTTAGCATAGCTCAGGGCTTCTTCATAAGCAGCCTGTGAGATACCCAGGGCTTGTGCTGATACACCAAGTCTAGCACCGTTCATCAAATCCATCACATATTTAATAAGACCAAATTTACGTTTACCAACCAATTGAGCCGGTGTGTCATTAAACTGCATTTCTGCTGTTGGGGAACCGTGAATACCCAGTTTATTTTCAAGTCGCCGAATTTTCACAGTTTTATCACCATAGCAAGCAAACATACAAAGTCCCCGGCCGTCTTTCGTTCCCGCCTCAGATCGGGCTAAAACTAATAATATATTTCCGCCGCCGTTGGTGATAAAGCGTTTTACACCACGCAGACGCCATTGACCTTTTTCGTCTTCATAAGCATGAAGTTTAACTGCTTGCAGGTCCGATCCCGCATCAGGTTCAGTTAAAACCATGGCGCCTGTAGCCTCACCGCTAGCAAACTGAGGTAGGAATTCTTTTTTCTGTTCATCATTTCCAAATTTATTAATTGTTTCAGCAATATCCTGAAGGCCGAATATATTCATTAATGAAGCATCCGCTCTAGAGATCATTTCAATTGCAATAGTGTAAATTGTAGTAGGAAAATTGATACCACCATATTTACGGGGCAAAGTGAAACCCATCAGCTCAGCCTGAGATAGCTGTCTAAGTGCTTCCTGGGTTCCTTTGGCATAAATGACCTTACCATTTTCATCGATATAATTTCCTTCCAGATCAACATCAGCTGCATTGGGTGCTACAATATTGGCTGCGATATCACCCACAATTTCCAATACCTTATGATAGTTATCCATAGCATCCTGGTAATCTTTGGGTGCATAATCATATTCTGCGACATCTTTAAAACCATCTTCTGTAAGATCGACAATTTCCTGTATATTCAAATTCTCAAATTGAAAAAGAATATCTTTATTATCAGTAAAATAATTAGGCATAAATTCCTCTACTTCAATTTATGTTTGTAGGCTTCGATAAACTTTGGAATTACATCCGTAGCATCACCAACAACACCATAATGACAAACATCAAAAATGGGCGCTTCCGGATCTGTGTTGATAGCGATGATCTTATTCGATTCTTCCATACCGGCACGATGCTGAATAGCTCCTGAAATTCCGCATGCAATATATAGTTTAGGACGTACAGTAACACCAGTCTGTCCAACCTGTCTGGCATGCTCTATAAAACCGGCATCAACGGCGGCACGGCTACCGGCAACTTCACCGCCAATTACATCCGCCAGTTGATGGAGCAGTTTAAAATTTTCTTTCGATCCCATACCATAACCACCGGCAACAATAATCGGTGAACCTTTAAGATTGATCTTATTCTCTTCCTGATGACGATCAATTATTTTCACCAGTTTGTCAATATCATCTTCCTTAAAAGGAATTTCTGTAATTTTTCCTTTTACTGGTGTTTTCAACGGTGACATCTCCATAACACCTTCACGAACCGTAGCCATCTGAACTTCTGTATCCGGGCTGATAATGGTCGCAATAATATTGCCACCAAAGGCTGGTCGTATTTGTAACAACAAATTTTTATAGTCTTTTCTGAGATAAGTTACATCGGAAATTTGCAGATCTGTACAATCGGCTGTTAGTCCGCTTCTGGTATGTGAGGCAACTCGTGGTGCCAGATCGCGTCCGATAAAAGATGCACCAAATAGTACTATTCGCGGTTGGTGTTCATCAATTAAGTTACTTAAAATTCTGCTGTAGGGAAGGGTATTGTAATTCTTAAGACTGGGATGATCAACCAGTAAAGCTTCGGTTGCTCCATAATTAAAGGCTTCCTGTGCAACTTTTTTCATATCATAACCGATAACAACAGCCTTTAATTCACCTTTAAGGCTTTTAGCCAGTTTGCGACCTTTGGAAAGTAATTCAAAACTGACATCGGCAGCTTTACCGGATCGTTGTTCTACAAATACCCAAACTTCATGTATTTTAGTACTCATAATATTCCTTATCCCAAAATATGATCACTCATAAGTTTTTCGATTAATGTATTGAGGCCTTCTTTAGTAGGCTCAATCTTTTCATGCTCACCACCTGCTAATACGACTGATTCAATCTTATGTACTTTGGTTGGTGATCCGGAAATACCACAGCGCGCTTGCTCGATCTTTAAATCATCCATCGTATAGGTCTGTATGTAGAGTTTCTTTGCTTTATATTCATCGAGCAATGTATCGATATAGAGCAATGAGTTATCTGCTGTCATTTGCTCAAGTTCGGCTAGTGTTTTAGCATTTTTATATGCCATGGCTCGCTTTGCTTTGAACGGTCTTGGGGTTGCAGCATCTTTAATCACCGTAACTAGAACAGGAAATTTGCTTTCCAATACTTCAAATCCGCCATCAATTTTTCTCTTTAAAGTGACTTTATTTTTCTTAATATCTATTACCTCTTCAGCGTATGTAATCTGAGGTATTTTTAATTTTTCAGCAGTTTGAGGTCCGACTTGTGCAGTATCACCATCAATAGCCTGTCGACCGGCAAAA
>JARRPN010000043.1:0-10643 GCA_037382875.1 Calditrichaceae bacterium
GCGAAAATAAAGTCCACCGGTAATTTTAGCGATTTCCCTAAGTACATCTTCATCAATCTCAACCGAAATTGGCCTATATTGTTTGCCAAACAATCCGTTATCAAAGGGATACATGGCTGTTCCCATGGTTCCTGCACCAATAGTATAGATTTTTATACCAAAAGTTTCTGCAACTCTAGCCGCAGTGATCGGATCCACCTGACCTTTATTATTCACGCCATCTGTCAGAAGAATGATGACTTTACTTTTCGCCTTACTATCACGTAATCGGTTAACCGCATTTACAATACCCATCCCGATAGCCGTACCATCCCATTTTTCATCGGCGATTTGAACCTGATCCAGCAGAGTTAAGAGTACGCCATAATCCAGTGTTAACGGGCATTGTGTAAAACTTTCACCAGCAAACACTACCATACCTAAACGATCGTTCTTCCGGCCTTCAATAAAATCCTTTGCTACCAGCTTTACAGCTGTCAACCTGTTATTTGGCTTAAAATCTTCTGCAAGCATGCTGGTTGATACATCAATTGCTAAAACAATATCAACTCCTTCTGTAGATATTTCTTCTTCTTTACTGCTTGATTGCGGTCTTGCCAAAGCCAAAATTAATGAAGTAATTGCCAGTAACCTTAGTACAAAAAGAGCATGTCTCAGACGCTGTTTGATACTTGGCTTAATTTGTTTAAGCAAACCGATATCCGAGTATCTTATTTTTCCGCTTTGTTTTTTAGCGCCCCTAAGATACCAATAAATCATCACTGGTATCAGTAGAAATACTAATAGATAATATGGGTCAGCAAACCGAAACATTATTCAGCGACCTCTTCCTGATCCGGTTTAACTTCCTCCAACAAATCCTTGAGAGGAGGAAATAAATCTTTCAATTTATCTTCTTTAATAGCAACCAACGGTTTTGCATTCGGATTGTAGGCATAAACTAAGCCTTTCTTTGTGTAACCAAGATTTAGTTCAGCTATCAATTCGTCATCCCCATAAATTTCAATCCGACTCTCCGGATTAACCAATCCATAATTCATAAAATAGTGTGGATCTTCATTAACAAATTTCTCTGCTTTTAAATTCTTAATAGTTGATAACAAACTGTTGATCTTCCATTTTTTGGCTTTCTCACCAGAATCAAGATACCAGACATCTGAGGTATCCTTGCGGAATCGCATGGGTTTATTATTATGTGAAAGATTGATACGTGTAACACGATTGTTATCAAAATCGATTATTTCTTTATCCCGAAAACCAAATAAATTCTTATTGAATGGCTTCACAAAATTTGAATCTACAGTAAAAACATGCGGCCGAACACCATCTTTACCGTAAGCAACATTATCTTTTACTTTTGAGAATGAAATGCTTGTTTTTGCTTTTTCTACTCCACTCAACAACTCAATATCATAGGCTGGTCGACTCAAATTATATTTGGATAGATTCTTCCCGGCCTCATCTACAACTGATTTAATCCGTCCATTTTCCAGTTTATTAAGAACGGCATCCACGGCAGATTTTTCAGCTTTAGTTTCAATGGGTTTATTTATTTTCCAATCGGTGCCTTCTTTTACAAATGTAAAACGACCTTCTGGATTAGTCAGCGTAAATTCCCGTATTTCATTCTTTTCAAAATGAATAGCTTTCTTATCACGCCAATCAAACAATGATTTATCTGCATTTGTTTTCAATCCTTTGGCAACCAAATGAACCACTGAATCCTTTAATGAAACGTATACATTCGATCCAATATTAGTCTCATCGCCAATAGCTATTTGGTTATCATCGCCTGATTTATCTTTGAAACTCACTTGAATAGCACGAGAACCTAATCCAAATTGATTTTTTTCATCCGGTTTAATCGAGATAGTACGTACCTTTTTTGATGTACTAAGGCTGCGCAATAAATTATTAATTGGTGAATCATCTGCTTTGGTTTGAACCGGTTGTTCAATCTGCCAGCCATCCATTGTTTTATTAAACACAAAACTGCCTTTTGGCGATTTTATATTGATATGATTCACGCTGTCGGTATCAAAATTAAATAATTTTTCAGCCATTTCTTTTTCTTTATCACGTTCTTCGCCGCCTTTGATCTCATAAAAGTAAACATAAGCACCAAGAGCGATCGCTATTAAGACCAGAACAATAGTCTTACGCATTGTATATCCTCACAAATTTCCTGTTTATACTTTAATTTCTTCCCTACGATCTGTTACGTTTAAAAAATACAATAACACCTAAAACAATGACAATCAGAGGAATCGCAATTGAAATTAAGTCCTCTTCTTCTGCAAGGTAATTGATTGTATTTAGAAACAGATTACCATTACCCTGCTGGCGAAAATAGGCATTTGATGCAAAATCAGCATCACCAAAAACAGCCAATGCCAGCTTACCATCTGTAAGATCTTTTTCTACAATTACAGCAATATCAACAGGACCCTTTGTATCTGTATTTTCATCGAATGATACTTTACCGGATGCATAATCCGTTTCAGCCCAACAGCTATTACTTGTTTTACAAAGCTCTGTAATTTTGTAACCACCTTTATCCTCTGCAGGCTTAACAGATGATGCGTATGGGAAAAAAGTCATTACCTCGAAATCCTTAGTAATAGCATGATTAGCATCATAGGTTTGCACCATGGGTATGCCCGGGCCACCACCAAACAACTGGCTTATGGCACTTCGCTCGATAATCATATCATTACCAACTGAAACCTTATATATTTCCAGAAAGCTACGAAGGTTAGCACCACGGTCTGGATCAAGTAATACTAATGCTTTACCACCATTATCGATAAAGTGTTTAATGGTATCCAGTTCAGTTGGAAATAAAGCTGTTTGCGGGCTGGCAATTACCAACGCCGTACAACTATCCGGAATGCTGCCGCGCATAGCCAGATTTATTTCACGAACTATGTGATTTTCTTTTTTAATAGCTTCAGCAGCATCCTTATATCCCTGTGGAGTAGCATCTTTAATTGACTTTTCACCATGACCAGTGAGAAAATATATTACTTTATCCTGTTCTCTTGTAACCTTAATAATAGCATTCGTTAGATTGGTTTCATTGAGTTCGGTAATTAATTCTCGTTTATATCCGGACTGAACGACCACAGAATTATACGCTGTAACGCCATATTGCTTATTTAAAGCCGGTTCTTCATCAGGATCAATCAGTTCATAACTTAAGTTGCCAGAGCGATAATCATATTCATCCAGTAAGTCTGTAGCTATTTTCTGATCGGATGATTTAAAAAAGGCTTTGATCTGAACTTCTTTATCCAATCCACTTACTACTTTGTCAGTCTGATCGGATAAACTGTAAAGATTATTCTTAGTTAAATCTGCACGATAATGCCTGCGTGTCGTAACAAAAGCAATCATACCTACAATAGCTAAAAATACAATCACCTGAATTAAGACATTTGATCCTTGTTTTATCGACCGGCTTGAGAGTTCTTTTTTCCTGTTTACGATATATTTATAGATAAAATACCCTATTCCAATAACACCAAGAACAATCAATATCCAGTGATAAATTTCCCAGACACGTGTAATTGAATACCATATCAGCGTACCAATGGCAACAAATAATCCAACGCCTCCGATTATATTATCCATTTTTTTCATTTTTAATTATCTCCAGTATTCTATTTTATTCCAAATAAAATATTCATAATTCTTTATACTTAATTAAAAGCTGTTAAGCCCGCCATTTGACTGATTCAATCATCTTGGTTGAAAAATAGATACCTACACTTATTAACAGCAAATAATAGGCTACGTGGCTTGTATCAATTACACCTTGTGAAAAATCCTCAAAATGATTAATTATGGATACATAGCTTAAAACAGAACCCAGTGTTGAGCCTGCAAAACTTGCACTAAAGCCAATGACCCATAATATTAATAGAAGTGCAAATCCCCCGATGGCGGATATGATCTGGTTTTCTGTTGTAGTTGAAATAAATAATCCTAAAGCTATAAAAGCTGATCCCATAAGTATGAGCCCTAAATAACCAGAGAAAATTGGCCAGAATTCGGGACTGCCATATACAAACAACAGAACCTGAAATAACATAGATGGAATCAACAGAACAATATACAAAGCCACACCAGATAAAAATTTTCCTATAATGATTTGCGTAGGTGTAATTGGTGTAGTGTATAAAAGTTCAACCGTGCCAAGTCTTTTCTCTTCAGAGTATAACCGCATGGTTATAATGGGTAAAAAGAATAATGATATCGTAGCCAATATTCCAAAAAATGGTCTGACTAGCATCAGGTTTACATTCATTGGCCGGGGTTGCATTCTATACTGCTGAGCCATCATCATTTCTCTAAATGCCATTTCCACGAAATATGATAACTGGCTGAAGAAGAAATAACCTGCGATGGCAGTAAATAATCCAATTACAATGTAAGCAATCAATGAATAATATGATGTTTTTAATTCTTTTTGAAAAATAGCAAATATCTCTTTCATGCTAAGCTACCTCCTCTTCCTTAGTAGTAAGGTGCAGGAATATATCTTCGAGAGTAAAACGATCCGTTGATAATTCCAACAGCCCCAGTCCCTCATTTACAATATTCTTTGCCAGCATTTTTCGGATATCTTTTTCACTTTCAACCATTACATTTATAATACCCTTTTGATCCGCTTTCGTTTCAAGCGATTTGATCTCTTTAATTGATTTAAGTGCTTTCTTAACGTCAGCCTCTTTTCCTTCTACTTGAAGCTGAGTTCGTTCCCCACCTTTAAGATGGATCATTAAATTTTCCGGTGTATCTTCAGCAACCACACGGCCATCATTAATAATCACAACCCGTTCGCAGGTCTGTTCAATCTCTGGTAAAATATGGGAAGATAAAATTACTGTATGCTCTCCGCGTAGATTTTTAATCAATTCTCTGATTTCAATGATCTGCTTGGGATCAAGACCTACAGTTGGTTCATCCAAAATAACGATTTTTGGATTATTCAAAAGGCTCTGCGCTAAACCGACACGCTGCTTAAAACCTTTGGATAATTTCCCAATGATTCGAGACTGGACATCACCTAGAGCTGCTTTTTCAACAACCGAATCCACTTCACTTTTTCTTTTAGTTTTGTCAATACCTTTGAGCTTGGCAACAAAATCTAAATAATCAGTTACAGACATATCTGTATACAATGGCGGGTTTTCCGGCAGATAGCCGGTTATTCTGCGAACATCCATACTATGTTCAAATATATCATATCCATCAATAGTAGCCTTCCCGCTGGTGGGAGGCATAAAACAAGTTAATATACGCATGGTGGTAGTTTTACCGGCCGCATTCGGACCCAGCATGCCTAAAATTTCACCTTCTTTAACATGGAAGGATACATCCGAAATGGCTCGTTTTTCACCATAGTAGCGAGTCAAACCTTCAACATCGATCAATTCGAAATCCTCCGTTTTTATTTTGTTTTATTTTACTTTTACGATACCCCCTTAGTCCACCCTTGACAAGGGTAGATACAGAGGAGGTGTTATTTTTCTTCTTTTATCTCTTTAGTCTCTTCTGCATCAGTTGTGACCAATGTTTCATCTTCAATTGGCACTTTTTCTTCCGGAACATTTTCTTCAACGATTTCATAGACCAGTTTTGTTTCATTTACAAAGTTCAGAGACTGTTCTTTAGCCGATTCGATTTCCTTGTCTTCAGGTATATATTTCGCAAATTTAATCAGATCCGATAATTCCAGAATATTCTTTAAATCATCTAATAAAGCGGCATCTTCAATATGTTTTTTGGCATCCATCATAATTTCAAATGTCGTTTCCTCAAGGGCATCAAAGAAATAACGACCCTCAAGGTAAACACGGATTATATCCGATAAATGGCTGAAAAATTCTTTAAATTGTTTTTCTTCAAGTAAACTCGATTTATATAATTCTTCCAGAGCTTCCAACGCCACTTCATGAGCTGGTCTTGGCGGAGGTGGCGGTGAAAACAGATAACCCTTCTCTTTTCTACGTTTCCATAACAGATAGCCGAGATAACCAATCACTGCAACAAGAATGACCACAACTCCCATAGAAATCCAGAAAAAATAATTAAAAGGAATACCCAGCGGAAATTTAATATCCTTTAATTCTTTTGCGTCATCCCCGCTAATAACCGATTTAACATAAATATCAATGGGCGATGCTTCAATAATTTTATACTCTTTACTGGTATCCACTGGAAAATAAGCTATCGGGAATGGTGGAATTGTAAATTTACCTGTATCATAAACTGAAATAGTAAAATCATATTTTTCTATAAGCCGGTCACCTTTTTCAACCGGATCATGGAAGTTATAATCCTTAATTTCGAACATCCCCAGGTTTAAGCCTTCACCCGGTTTCATTATTCGTAAATCTTTATCACGGTCGATCGTAATAGAATAATCAATCCGGTCTCCGATTGTGATAGTGGATGTATCTACCTCAGACTTTACTTCAATAAGTGATTTTTCCTGGGCAAAGATCGCAGAGGCAGCGAAAACAAACACCCAAAACGATAGAAATATGACAGGTTGAAAATACCTTTTTGACATTTTAGCGAACCCGATCCTCATAAATTTTTACATTATCCGCTTTCATTAATTGACCCAATAATTGCTGATAAGCCTTTTGCTGACGTTCCATAGCCAGATCCTGGGCAGCTTGCTGCTGCACTTCATTAAAATCTTTCTGCCGGATAACTTCACCCTTGTCATTTTTTTCAGTGTAACGATCTTTATGAGCCATATAATATAATTCAACATCAGCCGGTTCAATTTTTACTTTATCCTTTAATTCCGCCTGTAAAATTTTCTCAGCCATTAATGCTTTCTGTGCACGAAAGGTTCCCTCGATAACGGATTTATCTTTATCCAACTGCTGTCTTTTAGCTTTGTCGTATAATAATTCCTGAAGGATATACTGCTGCAGGTATTCTTTTTTATGCTGTTTGTCCTGGAACTGCTCCTGGACATAAGCTGGTAATTTACTAATTTCAAAATCCAAATCACCCTGAGTAATTTTTCTTGATCCAATTTCTGCCAGTACTTTTCCTGGTAAATTATCTTTTACACTTTCTTTATCCAAAGCAGCTTCCTGTTCAACCATCCGTAGTGCATCCGTTGTTTTATTTAATCGCTCAAGACAATTGACAATCTTTTTACCGATTTCACCTTGTAAAGTGCTTTCCGGATACAAATATTTCACTTTAAAAAAATATGTTAACGCCTGTTCATAATCATTCAAACGCTCAAAATATATGTTGCCGATTGTATAATAGGTGTTGGCACGTCGATTAGCATCGACATCATAATTATTAAGATAATCCAGGTATTCCTGAGCTGCGGCTTCGTAGAGCCCATTGGTATAATAAGCGTTGGCCAAATTAAGTTTGGCATCAGCAGATAATTGTGGCTGTTTTGATTGATTACAACCTGATAATAGCAGAAAACCTAGTATTGAAAAAATGGTAACATATTTCATAGTAACATCTTCATTTAGTTAGACCGCAAGACGCTTTGCCCGCATCTTGAAAAATTTAGTTATTGGCTGCACATAAGAACGATCGGTCAAAATATTGATATGATCCACGCCAATAGATTTAAAAAAGGTCGATCGTTCCTCATTAACATGTATGGATCTATTATAAAATTCATTCCTGATAGACAGACTACCGGTATCAACCAGAATACTTTCTCCACTTTCTGCATCCTCCAGATCAATCATGCCTACATCCGGCAAAGAAACTTCACGCGGATCGGTGATGCTTATGGCTACAATATCATGCTTTTTATTAGCCACCTGTAGAGATTTTTCATAATCTTCAGATAGAAAGTCAGAAATCAGGAAGACAGTGCTTTTACGTTTGATTACCCGGCTCAAATATTCCAATGCAGTATTCAAATCGGTAGTAGCTTCCTGTGGTTTATAAAATAATATTTCCCGAATCACACGCAGCACATGTTTTTTACCTTTTCGCGGTGGGATGAACTTTTCAATCCGATCAGAAAATATAATTAAACCGACTTTATCGTTATTTTTAATAGCGCTGAAAGCCAGTACTGCCGACAATTCAGCTGCTATTTCACGCTTTAATTGCTCAGTTGTACCAAAATTACCACTGGAACTGACATCCACCAGCAGCATTACTGTAAGTTCACGTTCTTCTTCAAAAATCTTTACATAGGGATGTCCCATACGAGCAGATACGTTCCAGTCAATTGTACGAATATCATCACCCGGCTGGTATTCACGGACTTCCGAAAATTCCATTCCACGTCCTTTAAAAACAGAATGATACTCACCGGAGAATACTTCATTAACTACATTACGGGTAGAAATTTCGATACGCTTTACTTTTTTTAACAATTCTTTGGGGATTTGCTCCGGCATATCATCTAGGGCCAAATCTTTTACAGTTTGATCAAGGCTTTTAGAAGAAAAATAATATATGGCAATAATAGCCGATATGACTAAAATAAATCCTATTACAATTAATGAAACAACCATTTTTATATGATCTTTTTATTTTTAGAGTAAAACTTGCTGAATCAGTATTTTAGAACTCACAGACAAATTTTTATAAGCTCGTAATAGTCTGGAATATCATTTCAGATAAACTCTATTAAGGCACCTCAATTCGATTCAGCACTTTGCGGATTACATCTTCGGTAGACATTTCTTCCGCTTCCGCTTCATACGATAAAATTACACGATGACGCATCACATCCATACCGATTGAGCGCACATCTTCCGGAGTTACATAACCGCGCCGACGTAAAAAGGCATGAGCCTTTGCTGCCTGGGTCAAATAGATCGATGCACGTGGACTGGCACCGAAAGTGATTAAATCTTTTAATTCTTCCAATCCATAACTGGATGGTTCACGTGTAGCAAATACGATATCTACAATATATTTTTCAATTTTTTCATCGATATATACTTCATTGAGTACCTGACGTGCTTTCACGATATCATCCGGAGTAATTACTGCTTTGGCTATATACTTCTCACCCTTTGTCTGCCGACGGATAATTTCCAGTTCCTCTTCTTTGCTAGGGTAGCCGACATTCAACTTGAGCATGAAACGATCAACCTGAGCTTCCGGCAGTGGATATGTTCCTTCCTGCTCAATCGGATTTTGCGTGGCCAGTACTAAAAAGGGTTCTTCCAGTTTAAATGTGTCTTCACCGATGGTAACCTGGCGTTCCTGCATAGCTTCTAATAGCGCACTCTGCACCTTTGCGGGTGATCGGTTGATTTCATCGGCTAAAATCAGGTTACTGAAAATAGGTCCTTTTTTAGTGGTAAAGTTACCATCTTTCTGATTGTAAATCAGGGTACCCAGTAAATCTGCAGGTAATAAATCCGGTGTAAACTGGATACGCTGGAATTTTGTTTTAATTGTATTAGAGAGCGTATTAACTGTTAATGTTTTGGCTAATCCAGGAACACCTTCCAGAAGGATATGACCGTTTGATAACAAGCCGATCAACAATCGCTCAACCATATAAGTTTGTCCAACTATAACCTTGGACACTTCATCAACTATTTTTTCTACAAACGCGCTTTCACGCTCAACCTTTTCATTTATTGCTTTAATATCAGGATTCATTATACCTCCCTTATCCTCAATCCTGTATGTATTTTAATATTTTTTTATTGATCGTTTACTTTTTCTAATTCGATTTTTTGAATTTGTTTAATTAATTGTTCAACCGTATCAAAAAACAGATGCAGTTCATTTTCTGCAACCTGTTCGCGGGCAAATTTACTAAGCTTATCCCGTTCAAATAAATTATTGACTTTTTCCTGCAAATCTTCATTGATATTTAATGACACTAATTCCGGTTTTATCTGATCAAATCCCGCCGAACCGGACAGTTCATATTTTTCGGAAAAATAGCTATTTAATAATTTCGTGATTGAGCTCAATGTTTCATTTCTATTCTCAGATGAAAGTTCAATACCATCAAGTAATTCAAGATATTTTTCTTCGATGGTCTTTGGAATATCATCCTCCGCCTGTGCATTCAATTTACGCTGTTTAATGAAGCGAATAACAAAATAAATGACAACAATTATAAAAATAATGACAATACTTATGATAACAATAAAACCGATATCCGGTCCTGCTGTTGGATCGGGTAGTGGTTCAATAATTTTAACACCTAATCGCTGAGCAGATAATGTCTCTTTTTGATTTAGTATTTTATCTTCATATTGTATAGTAATGCCATCTATATAGGCCATGCCCATCTCAATCGGAGTGAAATAAAAATTTACCTGTTTGACAGATTTTGGATTGCCTGCATCATCAACAAAAAATCGATTAGAAGAGCCGCTTCCGCGTAATTTTAAATTGCTGACTACAGGATCACCGATGTTGGAAATTTGATAACGATCCAATTCCCCCTTCCAACTCAAGTCCACATGATAGACGACTTCATTGTTTTGGGGAACTTTATCTTTATCAAGATAGGTTTTTAACTGGATATTTGTATCTGTATAATTCGGGATGGAATCCTGAGCCCATAGCCCGAATGTACTGAATAAAAAAATAAAAACAGTAACTCTACTTATCATCAAAATCTCCGGATTTTTCATCGAGATCTATTC
>JARRPN010000044.1:0-6447 GCA_037382875.1 Calditrichaceae bacterium
ATCAACACTAGCCCGTACCATGTTTGTTTCTGTAACTCTGCCAGCAGTAAATTCAACTGCCACCTGGCCATTATCATCTGATATTTTACTAGTATCAGAGAGCACGCCGGTACCTGAGATAATTGAAAATTTTACCTCTTTATTCGCAACTGGATTATCAGCCTTATCCATCAAGGAAACAGTAAGTGATACATCTTCAAGGGCACGTATTTCTGTTTTTTCAGATTCGATATTGATTGCTGCTACACTGCCTGCCAATACTTCCAATGGATCAGAATAGGCAGCCGCTGTTCCTATTTCATCTTCTAATTTAATTCTGATCATGCCTACAGCAGTACAAGTTTGTGTAAGCGCTCTTTGCCCATTCTGTAGATTTATTGAGACAAATTGCAGATTCCCTGAAATTTCAGTTAGATTTGCCGCATCCACAATACTTAAATTAACCACATGATTGGCACTAATTACGGTTTCATTATTTCCATTCTTAAAAGATATTTCCATCTGGAATGGATCACCGGCAGCAACACTTTCCTCATCGATCACAACTTCATAATGCAGTAAGCAAACAAATAAGTCCCATGACGCAACGAGCGAAGTGCGGATAATGGAATTACTATCATCATAAAAACTCAGAATATGGATACAGCACTTATTCAAACAATAACAGCAGAATTATCTGTGGTGAAGAGACGAACCTGATCTGTCGGAGCGGTTGGCACCCAGTTCCAGTAATCATCCATGGCATATATTTCTACAGGAAATGCTAATCCTGAAGTTTGTTTAGTGGCTGCGGTTCCTTTGCCTGGAGTTTTTAGCGGATCATTTTCCGTATCACCCGGTAAAATTTGTTCACCTGGTAATAATGTGACTAACTGAGTAAAAACGTTAGGATTGATCTGAATTGTGTCACTGTTTGCACTCGGATAAGTAGCATTATTTAAAAAGTTAGTACTGAACCAATGTTCACCTGCAGCACGTAATGTGGTCTGAATATCTATATACCCATCATTGAGAATCACCGTATCTGACAACACTGCAAACGAATCCGTTACCATTATATCTAAACTATCCTGTTGTTGAGGAACCAGGTTCCAGTATTCATCGATAGCACGAACCTGAAATTCAAAGCCAATGCCTGCCGTTTGTTCAACTGGCGAATCTTTCTTACCTGGAGATACACCAGGCGTAGCTGTTTCACCCGGCAATAGAATTTGTAAACCAGCCAATTCTGCTGGTTTAACTGTAAATACATTACTATAACCATTATGTGTATTGGGAGGAGGAATATAATCTGCAGCATACAGAGTAACTTCACTATCTGCTTTGGTTATTGCCAGCTGGCCTTCCCAGAAACCATTTGATATCGTAACACCAGTAGTTGTAATCGTTCCGTTTCCGGTGGAAGCAGACAAGATTAACTCACCTTCATAGTCCAGCAAGATAAAATCAAACTGGTTACGCGCTTCAATTCTAACTGTGAAAAGTTCGCCAGCTGTTTGAGGGCTTTCAATAGTAGAAAACTGAAAATGGTCAACGGCATCAGTCAGCATATTAAACTCACTGGAGCTATCACTCAATGACGGATGCGAAGTTGATGTCACATATAATTTACTTTTCCCTGTGGTAAGTAAGGTGAAATCATAAAGACCCGTATTCTGATTTTGAGTAGTATCTGCCGGGAGCACAGCGGAAGGATCGGTGCTGGTAAAATGTAAATCGATTGAATTCGATGATACTAAATTATACCATGCATCCGTTGCATAAACAGTAGCTTCAAATTGAATACCAATTGTCTGTGGTGATGGAAAACCGGTTTTTGCGCTGGCCAGACCCGATGTGAGTGTTTCTCCGGGAAGCAAAATTTTTATATTCGCCAAAGCGCCCGGAAGAAGTGTAAATGGATTACTATTACCCCGAACTACGTCAGCATAATCATGAATGTTTAAATAAAGGCTTTGAGTTGCCTTTGTCAGCACAACAGAACCTGTCCACTCGCCATCGGTAAACTGAATATCATCTACAATAATAGTTCCGGGTCCGGTTGAGGCCGTCATACTGGCTAGATCATTATAACCGGTAACTACATTTCCGCTTCCATCAACTGCTTTAACGGTAATTTGTAAGGTATCTCCGGCATATTGCGGACTTGTAATCGGGTCGTAAACAAAACTGGCAACAGCACCGGAAATAACATTAACCAGAGGAGAGGTTGCCGAAGAAATTTCAGAATTGGTTTTATTATTTGCCGTAACAGTCCAGTTTCCCGGTGTATTAAATCGAAATGTTGAAAATGAAGCTGAACCCACATTCAGCATTTGATCTAAAGGGATGTTAGCTGCAATATCAGATGATTCTAAACCTATTTGTCCGGTGGCACTAATCACCGGATTCCACCAATTGTCAACAGCATTAACGGTAACTGGTACTGCATCGCCTGTAATCTGAGTAGGGACCGTCCCTGTTTTTCCGGGCGCAATTCCCGGAGTACTTACTTCACCCGGAAGAAGAATTTGTAATCGAGTAAAAGCTCCCGAATTTATATCAAAAAGATCACTCTCACCTGTATGAGGTGTGCCTGCATAATCATAAACTGTGAGTTTTACATCCGTTGTCGCTCTAGTAATTGTGATGTTTCCGTTCCAGTAGCCATTTACAAAATCAATTTCTGTAGGTGCTATTGTTCCCGCCCCCGTTGTTGATTCCAGACGAGCATGTCCATTAAACGTTGTCAACGGATTATCTGCACCATCAGCAGCATAAATTTCCATGTCAAAAGCGGCGCCGGCTGTTTGAGTACTAATAGTTTGAAATTCAAAATGGTCTAAAGCACCCGGATTTACCAGAAATAACGAGCTCTCATCACTACCGATAGATGGGGTGGTTATATCGGATGCGCTGATCGTCTGATTACCTATGGTACCCATTATTGTAGATATAGTGACGGTACCATTAACAAGTTTGCTTCTTTGTGTTGTGGTTATTAAAGAATCTGTTGAAGCTATAAGAACACTATCTGTTGCTGTATTGATTAAATTCCAGTTTGCGTCCACGGCTCTTACCCGAAAATCAAATTGGACACCCGTTAATTGGTCCTGGGGGAATCCTGTTTTACCGGGTGCAATGCCTGGAAGTGGATCTTCGCCCGGGAGCAGAACCTGTAATTTATTGAATGCACCGGTATTTACATTAAATAGATTACTGACTCCCGTATTTGGAGTCGCGGCTTCATCGCTGGCAGAAATCGAAACATTCGTTCCCGATTTAGTTAACGTAACTGAACCTGTCCATACACCAGCCACAAAAGGCCCGGCCACTTCCGGTGATATGGTATTATCTCCTGTAGATGCATTCAGATTAACACTACCTGTAAAATTTCCCACAACCTGGTTTTGATTGGTTTCTGCCCGAATCGTCACTATATAGGATTGACCGGCAGTAAGTGGCCCATCGATTTGTTCAAAAGCAAAATGGTCAAGATTTTGTGGCGTCACACTGATTAATGGACTCTGTCCATTGTCAACGGATGGATCATTAAGATGGTAAGCTGAAACAGTATGCGAGCCTCCGCTAATCAGTTGAGGAAACTCCAAAAGAATCCTGGGCACTGGTAACGAGATTCCAGTGAGAGTCAACCCCATTTATCTGCACGGGAAAGGGTTGTCCAGCCAGTTGGTCATCTGGACTTCCACTGTATCCTGGAGAAACGCCCGGCGTTGCAGCAATTCCCGGGACAAGAACCTGGAATCTATCCAAAGAACCCGGATTCACCCGAAATTGGTTGCTAGATCCCGTATGTTCTGGAGATGCACCATCTGTTACTGAAAGTGAAACACCATTTTCAGCTTTGGTTAAAGTTACATTTCCTGTATATAATCCCTGATTTATAACGATACTTACGGGGCTAATTGTCCCTGTTCCCGTACTGGCAGATAAGGTGATATTCCCACTATATTCTACCAAACGGTTACCACTTTGATCTTCAGCCACGATATTTACTGCAAATGGTACTCCTGCAGTTACCGGTCCGACAATATTGTTAAATGTAAACTGATAAAGATCTCCCGGATTGACAAGAATTGAACTGCTTATGCCGGCTGTAACACTTGTCTGGGTAACATCATGAGCGGTTATAGTTTGTAAACCGGTTCCGTTCAAAGTAACTGAAAACGTTCGGGTACCATTAAATAAGGCAGCATCCGGCGGAAGACTGGCAGATCCATCACTGCTGCTCAAATGCACCGTATGTGTAACAGAACTGATCACATTCCACCAATTATCAACAGCATTAACACGTACAGAAATACTGCTGCCTGCCAAAATCGGATTAACTGTTCCAGTTTTTCCAGGTGATATTCCCGGTGTTGCTGTTTCACCTGGCAATAAAACCTGCAACCGTGTCAAACTGCTGGGTTGCACTGTAAATTGATTACTGGTACCGGTATGAGGTGGCTGGGTTTGATCTTCAGTGGATATAGAAACAAATGAACCGGCTCTCGTTAACGTAATATTGCCAGTCCATACACCATCAACCATAGGAACGGATTGAGGTGATATGGTTTCAATACCTGTAGAAGCATTCAGATCCAATGTACCACTAAAATCTGTAATCGGGTTTGATGCTGCATCGACAGCCCTTATCGTAACCGAGAATGGCGTACCCGCTGTTCTTGGAGATGAAATAGCATCGAATTCAAAATGATGCAACTGGTACGATACCACATTTATTGAGGCGCTTACACCAGGCGTAATTGTCGGATCATTATTATCAGTTGACGTTACTGTCTGGAGACCATTGCTATTTAGAGTGATTGGAGCAACCAGGTGACCACCACTCATGGCTGTAGGATCAGGTAACACTGCAGAACCATCGGAAGATGTAAATGCAATGTCTGTACTAACATCAGGTACCTGATTCCAGTATTCGTCAGTTGCGTATATATTTGCATTAAATTGTCCGTTTGCCTGTTGATCAAGAGGGAAGCCTGTTTTTCCGGTAAGACTTCCTGGCAGATGGGTCTCACCTGGTACGATGGTCATTAGCTGAGTATATGGTCTGGGTAAAGCGCAAAATCGGTTACTTTCACCAAAAATATTATCATCATTAACTCTAATCCACACATCACCGGTTACTCCAGGAGCTGATGTTTTTTGACCCGCCCTAAATATTTGTAAGTTGGCTTTCCATTTTCCTGCTTCAAAATGAATCGTTTGCGGTTCAATCCGGCCTTCACCGTAATCCGTCCATTGAGATAACGTTACATCTTTTGCATAGTTATTTACGCGTCGTCCCTGTGCATCCATGGCAATAATTTCAACCTGCTGGATAAGATCACCCACGGTTACTTCGCCGGGTGTATACCATACCGGTTCCCCTATATCTGTAACTGTGAAGAAGGCAACTTCTACTGCATCAATGACTGGTGAAGTTATACTTGTAATCGTCGGATCTGTAAGATCTTCCGCTGAGATAGTTTGAGAACCAGGCGTATTCAATGTGACCGTCAGAGTCACTGTACCATTGACAAGATTGGCTGAAGATGGCAAATTGGCCTGGGCATCGCTGGATGAAAGAAGCACTTCATCGGATGTCGAAATTAGATTCCAACTGGAATCTGTTGAATTAACAATAACCTGAAAAGGTACGCCTGTAGTTTGAGTAAAAGGTGTTCCGGTATAGCCATTTTCTGTGCCAGGCGCCGCTGTCATTCCAGGCAGCAATATTTGAAGATTTGTAGCCGTTTGTGCTTGTGCCTGACTTATCATACACAACTGTAAAAGAAGAAATATAGTTAATATAATAAAAAATGGTTTTGAAATTTTTAAGTTTTTATATCCAAGCTTTTGCATTAGAAAGCCTCCATCTATCACATATTGTTTTCTTCATTATTTGCTGATTTCTGCGCATCATTATTTTTTTGTTTTTTTGATTCCTGATCCAGATTTTCTAATAATAAATTTATGTCATCTGCAAGTTCATGCAGATAATCATTGGTACGGAGATTAATCCGTGCTTCATATTTACCTTTAATAGCTCTTTCCAACACCCTTTGAATTTGAATCGTCGGTCCAACAATTCTATGTGAAAGCCGCATGCCAAACCAAAAATTGAACCCACTGATTATTAGAATAATTAGAAATATTATTGAGAAACGTATGTAGAGAAGTACATCATATGAACGATCCACACTAAGTTGGTCAATTATAAATATAACCACTGTGAAAACAGCAATTTCAATGGCACTGAGTATGGTAAATGCACCGGTAAAAGCGTATTGAATATTGGGTTTCAGATAATAAAATTTCCGCATTACATCATACTCCCATTAGTACTTTTATATAATTTCTTATAACTATTGGATTTTAAACTAATTACCTTTAGAACTTTTATTTTAAGCTAACTATTGGAATAATCGTTATTCATTCCAATCTCTTTAGGAAAAGATGGTT
>JARRPN010000044.1:6454-20921 GCA_037382875.1 Calditrichaceae bacterium
TTCTAATGTTTTCATATACTTATATAAAATTTTTAATGCTCTGATGTGTTTCGAACTAAGGAAAGATATTAAATATATAGGTATTAATAGAATTGGATTGAAAAATGAAGAAATTTTAACTAAATATTATTTTTCTGTTATTTGATTGAACACCCGTAAAAAATTGCCACCTAGAATTTTTTTGATGGTATCTTCAGTACGACCACGACGCAACAGCTCACGTGTAATATTGGGCAGCTTGGAAACATTTTCCAGACCAGCCGGTGGGATAGCCATTCCGCAATAATCAGATCCCAATCCCACATAATCCTCACCAACCAGGTTAATTACATATTCAATGTGATCCACTACCACACTTACTCCTGGATACAAAGAATCAATTCTCTGATGGATAAACCGGGCACGACTAAAAGGTGCATGGTTTTCTGTCATGCTCAGAGAATCTTGGATGGCATCGGCTTCTTTACGGGCGTTACGGTATACCTGGTTAAATCCATCTACTAAATAACCAGGATAAAAGTTTATAAACAATACGCCCCCGTTTTTCGCCAGAGTCTTTATTTGCTCATCCTTGAGATTGCGATAATGTGGACAAATATTATAAACAGATGAATGCGAAACGATTACAGGTTTACTGGAGTGTTCTATTACATCATAAAAAGTCTCTTCGCCAACATGTGCTAAATCAATCATCATTCCGAGCTCGTTCATCCGATTTACTACAAGGCGGCCAAATGCACCCAGTCCTTTTTTACCTTTCCAATAACGAGTTGACTCATCCCTTGCTGAGCTGGCCCAGACCAGACTGTTATTCCAGGTCAATCCGATATAACGTACACCCCGTTTATAGAAATAATCTATTCTATTCAGATCATTTTCCAATGCGTCACCACCCTCCAGTCCAAGACAGGCAGCTGTCTTACCATTTGAAATAATATCAAAAATATCCTGCGGACTTAAAGCTTTGGCCATAATATCAGATTGTCTTTTTATTACAACATCGAAAGAATCGATCATTGCATCAGCTTGATCATATGCACTTTGTACTCCAAATTGACCTGGATTGGGCCAAACCGCAAAGAACTGTACATCTACTCCACCATCCCTCATCGCAAACAAATCAAACTGGCCATACTTGTTTCCAGATTCAATATTATTACCTTTTACTTTTGAATAGAGGGCATCATTGTGCAGATCTGCAACGAGGGCATTTTTATGTAATATTTTATAATCGACTTGAGCCTGAAGCCTGGGCGGGAAGCATGTAAAGATAAATAAAAAAATAAAAATGGTACTAAAACTAATCCATTTTTTTATCAATAAAGTGTTAATCATTAATTGTTAAAATATAAAATTTTTTGTTTACTTCCGAGATTAACCGTATTGTTAAGTTTATCCCGAATGCGAAGAAAATAGACTCCCGAGCTAACCTTAACACCATTTTGGTTTCTTCCATCCCAAGATATATGCGTAGTATAATGATCACGTTTAATACGCATTGATGTAACTTTTCTACCAAGTACATCAACGATATCCACATACAATTCATCCTCAATCCAGTTAATAATTTCTAGATTAATAACATTTGAAATGGAGTTAGGAAAAGGATTAGGACCCATTTTTACAATTTTAATTTTGGTGGTAAATTTTCCCGAAGCGGTTTCTCCAGCATCACAAAGGATCCAATTGTCCGGATCAAAAAGCATTGTATGTGGTTTTTCTGGTAATAAAATAGTATAAGATTGAGAATGGTCATAGTTTCTTACTACAACACTTGTATCGGTTCCATTAGAAAATAAGAAGACCAATTCTATAAGCATATCATAATTTATTGAATTTTGTATTTGGTCAATCTGAACATTTATTTTAAATTGATTGTTCTCTCGCTCACCAACTTTCCAACTATATTTATATTCTGGAAAATAGGGATAATACAGCCACTGATTAAAAAAATTATCCAGATTCAGACCTGATTTACTTTCACAAATCTCCTTAAAATTATCAGTTCGTACGGAACCATAAGTCCAACGTTTATCTGAAGCATAGCTTTTTAGTATATCAAAGAAAACAGAATCTTCCATCATACCGCGTAGCATGTGAAGTACCCATGAGCCTTTATCATATACAATATGATCAAAAATATTTGATATTTTAGTAGTATCTTTTATATGTATAGTTCCTCCATACCGATAATCCTGAGTGGCCATATAAGCATGGTATGCATCTAATCCAGGAGGATGGTCACCGTATCCTGCCCATTCAGCATAAAGTGCTTCAGAATAGGAAGCAAAGCCCTCATTTAACCAGATATCGGTCCACGATGCACAAGTAACAAGATCACCAAACCATTGATGGCCCAGCTCATGAACATATACAAAGCGCCAACCAGGACTAACTAAGCCAATACTGGTGAGCGTTTGATGCTCCATAGCACCACCCCAGTTATATCGGGCTTGTCCATATTTTTCTTTTAGAAAAGGATATGGACCAAAATAATAGCTTAAAGCGTCAAGATAATCATGCATTTCATCAAAAATGGCTTGAGCAGTAAGAAGTTCTTCCGGGTATACATAATAATCCAGCAACATGGGTTCCTCACTACCATAGTCATAGTAATCCTGGAAATGTGCATATTCACCAGCAACAATGGATACCAGATAAGTTGCAATCGGATACTGTTCATGCCAGTGAAATGTTGTGGTACCATCATCATTATCCACTTTTGATAAAAGCGTACCATTTGATCCCACAATTTGGTTTGAAGGTACGGTTACTACAATATCAACAGAATCCGCTTTATCGGCTGGAGTATCTTTACAGGGCCACCAGATACGTGCGCCATAGGGTTCACTCAAAGTCCATACCATTGGTGATTCAGAAGGCATATAATCAAATTGAAAACTACGCCCGTCTGATTGGGATGGTAATCCATAGTAGTATATCTCAACCGTGATTTCTTCATTCATACTGAAGTTTTTATCTAAATTTAATCTTAAGAGATCATTAGTATGAGAATAAGAAATCACATCCCCACTGACATCTATAACTGTAAGTGAATTCTCAAGATTAAGTTCGATGATTGAAAGACTATCGCTTAAACTAGTAAATACGGCTGTAACCTTGCCATGGATTTCATTCATGAAATAACTGATCTTTAATTCCAATCTATAATATCGTGCATCAAATAATCCTTGATTTACCGTCTCCGTTCGATTTGTAGATTTCAATAATTTTTCTGCACGGCCATAGTAAGCCTGTTTATGCTTAATCATAATATCACGTGGATTCTCAACTTTAATTTGAGCGAAACACGGCAATACAAAGATGAAAAATAATAATATAGATTTATTTAAATTCATAATATACCAACTTTATAATCAATATACGAAATGTACTTTCTATTTTCTTAATAATTCAAATATATTTTTACTCAGCAAGATTAAGTGATTCTTCTAATTGCTGTTTTTCAAATAGATCCGCATAAATACCATTATTAAGAAGCAATTCTTCATGCGTTCCCTGCTCAACAACCGCACCTTGATCTAATACAATAATTTGATCAGCATTTTTAATAGAAGAGATTCTATGCGATACCCAGAAACAGGTTTTATTCAACATTATATTTTTAAGATCATTCAGAATTGCTTCTTCAGTGAGTGTATCAACAGCTGAAAGGGCATCATCCAATAACAGAATTTTTGGTTCTTTTAGAATAGCCCTGGCAATCGCTACTCGCTGTTTTTGCCCGCCCGATAAATTAATGCCGCGTTCCCCGAGGATTGTATCATATCCATTTGGAAATTCCAATATGGAATCATGAATCTGAGCAACCCGGGCTGCCCATTCAATTTTTTTCTGTTCAGCATCTGCTACACCAAAGGCAACATTGTTGCGAATTGAATCCGAAAATAAAAATGTATCCTGTGGAATGTATCCAATCTTTTCACGAAGCTGCGTAAGGGATATTTCTTTAATATCTCGTCCATCAAGCATTAAGGTTTCGGCAGCTGGTTCGAATATCCTGGTGAGTAGTTGCATTAAGGTTGTTTTACCTGATCCTGTCTTTCCAACAACGGCAATGATATCCCCGCTTGATACACTTATATTGATATTTTTCAGTACCTTTTCTTCTGTACCGGGATATGTAAAAGACAGATCTTTAAATTCAATTTGCCCTGATATGGATATTTCCCGTTCATTTTTATTTACATCTGCGATATCTGATTCAGCCGTAAGGATATAATCCAGACGGTTCATAGAAGCAATCCCCTGATAGAAAATACCCATCACCCAGCCTAGCGCAATGGATGGAAATACGAGCATACCCAGGTATAAATTGAAAGCAACATATTCACCCAGAGTAATAACATCATTAATTATCATTTTACCGCCGAATAATAATATAATGGCGATACCCATTCCCACAATCAGCATCATTGAGGGACGATATGCAGCATTGTATTTTACATATCGCATATTCTTTTTAATATAATCTTTATTCAAAAGATTGAAGCTATCCAGTTCCAGTTTTTCCAGCACATACGATTTAACAATACGTATTCCCGCCAGATTTTCCTGTGCCTTAGTGCTAATGGTGGCATACTGTGCCTGCACAGCTGTATAGCTTTTATTAATTTGTCGATTGAAATAATTGACTGCTATTACCATGAGTGGTACTGGAATCATGGCCAGCAAGGTTAATAATGGGCTGATGGTCAGCATCATAATAATTACAAAAATAAAAGTAGCAATCGTGTTAGTAGTATACATTAATCCGGGTCCCAGCACAGAGCGTACAGCATTCAGATCATTGGTTAACCGGGCCATGATATCACCCGTACTATTTTTTTGATAGAAAGTACTGGTTAATGATTGTAACTTAGCAAACAAATCATTACGCATATCATTTTCAATGAGTCGGGACACTACAATGACAGTTCTTCTTGTCAGGAAACGAAAAAAACCAAAAATGATAGTGATACCAATTAATGCACCGGCGTACATTAATAGCCTTTCGATATTAATATCATTCTGAAGATAATCAATTGCTTTTGATACAATTTTCGGATTTATTATACCCAGTAAATTACTAAGCACAATACAAAAAAATCCAAAAATCAATTTCTTTTTATATCGTAGAAGGTATGGCCAGAGTTTTTTAAATAATTGTAAAATTTTAAAGTACCTTTTTTAAAACAAATGACAAATTACAAGCACCAAATTATAAACTAACTACTTGGATTTGAATTTTGATTTTTAGAATATATTTGTCATTTGGAATTTGAGTATCGTAATTTGTTTGATATTTGTTTTTTGGATTTTGTCATTTAATTTCTTTTAAAGTAAATCCATTTTTGTTAATCTTTCCTTTGTGATTGCAGCAACCGTTCCGGCTAGAAACAGCAATCCTACCAAATTAGGAAACGCCATTAAAGCATTACCAATATTGCCAAGATTCCAGACAATATTTAAATAGTCAAAACTCTCACCAGCCAATGGTGTCAAGATAGCTCCAAAAAATAAGAATGCTATAAATATATAACGGTAAGGCATAATTACTTTATTGCCGCCAAGATACTCAATACATTTTTCACCATAATATGACCAGCCGATTAGGGTTGTATAACCAAATAGAAAAGAAGCGATCGCAATAATCGTTCCGCCCATTCCGAATGGAATAACAGTATTGAAAGCTTTCTGTGTCACCAGAATACTGGTAATGTTGTCTGAAACACCCAATCCCTGCCACGCTTGTGTTTGCATATAGGCTCCGGTTAAAATAATGGTCAATGTGGTCATGGAATTAACCAGAATCGTATCAATGAAAACGCCGGTCATAGCAATTAGTCCGTTCTTTGCTGGCTCTTCAGATGCCGAAGAGGCCTGAGCAATCGCTGCAGATCCAAGCCCTGCTTCATTGGAAAGCAATCCCCTGCTGATACCACTGCTAATGGCAATGCCTACTGTTGCCCCAATCATAGGTTGCAACCCAAAAGCCGATTTAAAAATAATAGTAAACGCCTCAGGAATATTTTCTATATTAGTTATGATAACAAAAAGAGCTGCAAGAATGTAAAATAAGCAAAGCAATTACAGCACCGATCACAAAATAATAAATGGCCGGTGCCTGTTCGCCAGCAACACCGCTATGAAAAAATCTATTAAAGCTATTGGCAAGTGATACGGTCATTGAATTAGACTGCATCATATTACCCGTTCCTATTAAACAGGCAATGGCACCGCATAAGGCAAAGGCAACTCCTAAAAATTTGCCGACTTTTTTATGTTTTAGACCATTCTTTAAATAATACATGGGCCCACCGGCCATGGTTCCATTAGGTGCTACTTCACGATAATAAACACCGAGAAAACCTTCGGCATATTTAGTTGCCATGCCGAAAATTCCCGCAATCCACATATAGACCGGAGCACCAGGACCACCAATGGCTATTGCTGTGGCTACGCCAGCAATATTGCCATTACCGACGGTTGCAGCAAGAGCAGTCATTAAGGCAGCGAACGGAGAAATATCACCCTTACCTTCTTCAGAGCGGGATTCTTTAGAGAATGCTAATTTTAATGAATACCAGAATCGATGGAATTGAATGCCTCTAGTACGAATCGTTAAATAGATACCAGCACCTAGAAGGAGTGCTATCATTAATGGACCCCATAGCGCTGAATCCAGACTTGTCGTTGATTCCAGTAACCAGTCAAAAAAATTCATTCTATATCCTTAACTTTTTATAGCCACGATAAGACATAAAATATAATTAAAATGAAAAACCTTTTATCATTATTTTTACTCGTTGCACTCTGTGACATTATTTTCTTAACCAAAAATTCCAAAGAGATTTAATAAAATCACAAATATAATCAATGGAATAAAAAATCGGATCATGATCATCCAGGCTTTTTTTGTAAGAGTAAAACTTTCAGCACCCAATGTTAATTCTTCGGCGGCTTTATCGGCTCCCCAAACCCAGCCGATAAAAATTGAAAGTAAAAATGCGCCAAAACCAAGTGAAAAATCGCCAAAAATAAAACTCATATGGCTTAAAAAATCCGGTGACGATAAACGCTCCGGTAACCAGCCAAAATTGGAAAAGAAATCCGATGCACCCTGCGATAAGGCCGATGGCAAACCAATAAGAAAGGTTACAAAGGCAACAACCCAGACAATCGATTTTCGATTCACTTTGTGCTGATCAACCATAAAGGCAACCGGCACTTCCAGTAATGAAATGGTAGATGTCAATGCTGCAACCGAGAGCAGGATAAAGAAAAATACACCAACAACAAAACCACCGGTCATAGAAGCAAATAATTCAGGAAATACCACAAAAACCAGTGTGGGTCCTGCTGCAGGACTTTTTCCCATGGCAAACAGTGCCGGGAAAATAATCAGACCAGCCATTATTGCTATCAAGGTATCAAAAAAAGCGATATAAACAGCGGAGCTTATAAGATTCTCTTTTTTAGATACATAACTGCCATAAGTGATCATAAGACCCATTCCAAGGCTTAGAGAAAAGAAGGCTTGTCCTAGAGCTGCCAGCGCTACCCTACCAGTAATTTTTGTAAAATCCGGTTTTAGATAAAATGTCAAACCCTTCGCCGCACCATCCAGAGTGAGGACATAAATTATTAAACCAATCAATAATACGAAAAAAATGGGCATTAATATTTTCGACCAACGTTCAATACCATTAGATACACCCCCGTGAACAATTAAAGCTGTAATAAATAGGAATAAAGCAAATAGAAATGACACTAACCATGGATCTGAAATAAATTCTCCAAATCCGCCTGACTCACCAATCATCATTTTATAAATATAACCTACTGTCCAACCAGCGATCACACCATAAAAAGATAAGATGCCGACTCCTGTTAAGACACCCAGATAACCCGCACCCTTCCAGGCTGAGCCAGGACGAATAGCCTGAATCGATCCCACTGGATTGCTTTGCACTGAGCGGCCGAGCGCCAATTCCGCAAACATATAAGGTAAACCTATTGCAATTACAAATACCACATATAACAACACAAAAGCTCCACCACCGTTTTCGCCTACGACATAGGGAAAACGCCAGATATTTCCCAGCCCTATTGCAGACCCCGCAGCCGCTAAAATAAATCCTGCTTTGGAACTCCACTCTCCCCGACTTACATCCATAATAGCCTCCCCGAACAGTATTTAAACATCACGGATTCATTTTCACTGTCATAATTTTCACATTATTTATTATCACTAAAAGCCATGAATTTAAAAAATTTTGAAATTTTAAAAAATTATTTTCAAAATTTAATGGAATTATGTTTGAAATAAATAATATAAAGGTAACAAAGAAGAGATAAATAATTATTCCGCAGGACAAAAATTGGGACTTAATGGATCCGGTAAAATTAAGGGATTGTATTTAATTCATTTTTAATTTCATTTACAATCATATTTCTTCCCTGCTTTTGCAGGTTCGGTGTATATTTAATACCAAAAACCAGCCTACCTTTACACTGTTTGGCCCATTCGCAAGAATTAATATGATTTCTTAGTTTTGATTTTACATTTGCTCCTTCTTCCAAATGAACCAGTCGCACAGGTCTATCATTAAATATGCATACAACAGCAAAAATCCCCTCAGAGTCATTTATTTGATTAATGGATTCCAACGGACCTTCAAATTGATACCTTCCTAAATTTAAACTCATGATCGCCTCATGTAAATTTATTTCAATAGAATGACAGAAATATTAGGAATGCTCTTAAAAAAGTTTCATAGAATTTAGTTCAATCATTAAAAAAATAAGGGGCAAAATTGTAACCTTACAAAAATTTATACCCCTAATTTATTTACTATATACTATTTAAAGCACTCTATGGTTTATCACTTAAAAATTTAGCATAGGGTGCTCTTTTAAGTTCCTCAAAAAACTGAGATTTATTAATATTTATAAGTGCCGGAAATTTATGCAGTTTTGCAGGAGATTTATCGCCATTTAATAAATCCTGTTCTTTCATTGATTCCAGCAATTTTTCTTTTAAATCATCCGAGTAATATAAAATCTGGCATTCTCCGGCCGGACAATCACTATTCTTACCAAAAACGGTACGATGATTCTTAGTAACATCCGGCAGCGCGACCATTAAATCACACATAATTAATAATTTTCTCCACTATTTTTACCGATATTTCCTTATAACCTAATAAATGGAGTCCGAAATATAAAATATTTATAGACACGAATTTATTTCATGAGATCCATTTTTACTGCTAAAATTATAAAATATAGGACAAACATAGAGTTTGGTTACAGAAAAAACGAGGATTTATTTCTTTCTATTATTCGTGAAGATTAGCATAGAATTTTACATGATTGCGGTTACCTGCTTCATCAATCACTTCCAGTTCATGCCAGCCCTTGTCCAGTGCTAAAGCTAATTCATGGACTTCGATGCTTCTACCCTTATATTTATCATCCAGATACCAATACACCTGGCAATTTTTCTGCTGATGGGCTGCTTTTAAATTTACTTTTTGCAGAGTACCGTCAAAATCGCGGGGTATCCACAAGGCAGTTTGCTCCTGAGGATATATAATCTGCAACGGATTTCCCTGAGCCAATGCAGGACATGTACTCAAATGAGGTGGGAGTGATTCCGCAATCTGTCCATTCTTTCGTAAATACTGACTAACATCCGGCGGATAAATTAATTTTATGATGGAATGATGATTGATATCCTGCCAGCAAAGAGAGCAGACCTGTTTATCTTCAGAATGATTTACAAAGATCCGACGATGATATGGACAAATACTAAGCGATTTCATATCAGCTGGTGCATCTACGCCTAATTTATGCGGGCAATTTTCACCGGCTAAAAATCCTGTTTCCATGCATATTGAAACTTTACCCAGATCATCCTGTGGTTTTATAAACCAGCTCAATGCGGGATCCTTAGGCAGATAATTAAATATTTCAAAAAGAATCGGCCCTGCGCATCCGGAACCGCTTATATTGGCATTTCCCTGTCCTTCAAAATTACCCACCCATACAGCAATAGTCCATTGCGGATTGACACCGATAGCCCAGCCATCACGCTGCCCGTAGCTGGTGCCTGTTTTCCAGGCCAGCGGCCATTGATTCTGATACTGCTGCCAGTAAGCCTCCGAGCCGGGACGATGCAATTCATTTAAAATATTTAAGGTTAAATAACAGGCTCCCGGACTGATGAGATCCTTTTTAAAACTATGATTCGTCTGTTCATCTTTCAAAAGATGTATCTGCTGAAATTTTCCATAGTTGGCCAGCCCCCTGTACATTGCTGCCATTTCCCAAACTGTGGTTTCCGCACCGCCAAGTATCAATGACAGCCCATAATCTTCATAGTGACGAAAGAGGGTGGTTAAGCCGGCTTCCTTTAGAAAATAGTAAAATGGTTCATATCCATATTGATAAAGTAAACGTACAGCGGGCACGTTAAGCGAATGTATTAAAGCTTGACTGGCCGGTACAACTCCCCGATAACTTAAATCCGCATTTGAAGGTGAAAAGGCACCATAGTAGGATGGCACATCTTTTATTAAAGTCTGGGGTAGAATATATCCTTCATCCATACTTAAGGCGTACAAAAACGGCTTCAGTATCGAACCAGAAGATCGGGGTGCCAAAACACCATCCACCTGACCCTTAGCTTCCGTATCAAAAAAATCATCCGATCCAATATAGGCTGCCACTTTACCCGTTTGCGTTTCAACTACCAAAGCACTGGCATTTAAAATCCCCTGGCTTTCCAGATAATTGCCGTGAATACTTACAATTTGTTCAATTTCATCCTGAAGTTTTTTATCAATTGTCGTATTAAAGACAGCCGCATCCGCAGAATTCATTTTTAAATGCCGGGCTAAATGTGGTGCAGAAAAGCCCAGTGAAATCGAATGATCTGGAATTTCTTCAAGACAGGCAAGATCAAAGGTTTCTTTATCTATGATAGCTTTATTTTTTAACCTTTTAAGCAGGTTATTTCTTTTTTGTATGAGTTTCTGCGGATTACTAACCGGGGAAATTAAACCGGGCGCATTGGGTAATACAGCCAGCATAGCCGCTTGCCCCCAGGTAAGTTTGCCTGGAATAATATTATAGTAGCGTAATGCAGCTGCCTGATAACCAACAATATTACCGCCATATGGGGCATGATCAAGATATAATTTAAGAATTTCGTTTTTAGAAAATTTAACCTCAATTTTCAGAGCTTGTAAAATTTCCAAAAATTTATTGAAATAGGTGCGTTCCTTTGGATTCATTAAGCGGGCCACCTGCATTGTTAATGTACTGGCGCCACTGACCACTTCACCCGTTGTAATATTCTGATAAAGGGCCCTTATAATCGCAACCGGATTAATACCTGGATGATTATAGAAATGCTGATCCTCGTATTCCAGAACGGCAAGTTTTAATTTGTGTGGTATTTGCTGCTCAGCATCCGGGGGGAAATGCCATTGCTCTGCATCATTTAAAAAAACCCGTAATATTTGATCGTTTCTATCCAGAATTACCGTGCTGTAATCATTTATAAAAAGAGGGTGCGGAAGTGGGACGATAAAATAGCCTAAAAAGACCAAAAGAAATAGGATACCGAAAATTTTTTGAAAATGGAATGGTGGAAAATTGTAATTGTGAATAATTAGTAAACCATTAAACCAATTTTTTATTTTGCTACTGTATTTCATCTTAAGTAGTTACTAAATTGAAATTCTTAATATTGATACTTTTTTACAAACTGCTATACATAGATCAAATGTCATTCTGAGTGCAACGAAGAATCTCATAAGTCAATTAAATTGTAAATTCTTCGGTCGCATACTCCCTCAGAATGACAAACCACCTCTTTCGCAACACCCTATGCGTAGGAGTATAAAGGAATTGGAAATTAACTATCTACTTTTCTCGTACAATAACTTTTTTTCCGGCTTTGCTGGCACGATAGCTATTATTATACATGGCTTCCACTAACGTTGGCGGAAGCACAAACTCACCGGCCGTGACCGCATTAAGTTTTACGACAAAATCGAGACCTTTACCATAAGACCGTAAATCAAAAAACCACATAATCCGGTCATCACGGATATCAAGATATTCTTCACGACCTATACTCCATCCACGCATCCATTCCGGTTTGGCTTCACCACTGAGGCGGGTATTATCAATTTCCCAACCGGAGGGCAATACCTGAACAAGAGCCACTTCTTCAATAGCGCTGCGGTAACCAGGCAGTTTGTTTACCCTATAATGACCCCAAAAAGTTTGACCTTGTCGAACCTCAGTGGGATCTATTTTCATACCGTCCTCATCCAGCCATTCTACCGTTAGTTTAAGATTTTGCTCTTCATCTTTACCAAAATATTCCAGTGGCAATCCGGACCAATCAACAATAGCAAATGCTCGTTTAACAGTACTTTTTTTATCCAATTTTACTTGAACTTCTTTCCCAAAACCTTCGTCGATGGCAACCTGATAATTGATATCTCCGCTTTCAAATTCCACTTCCTTACCATTTGGTAGAACAATCGTTCCAACCATATTAGGTTTCTCACCTTCTTCGCCTTCAAGCGCCCTAAAATATTTCCCAAGTGCCATCAGCATAAAAGCCGTGGTTTGAGTTGAATACCACCTGTCAGTAGAAAGCACTGTCGCAATTTCTTCTGCGAGTTTATTGGCTTCATTCCAGCGTTCAAAAAGCACCAGCTGTTCAAGTATGATAGACTTATCTCGCAGTGTGGAACCATAGGTATTGGCAAATTCTTCGTATTCTTCTACATTTAAACCAGTTGCGGCCAGCACTTTTGCTGCTGTGCTTTGAGCACCTGTTAATTGATATCCTGCGGCCAAAAGCCATTTATTTGTATCTGACATTTTTTTCAACTCATTTTCGCGCATTAAGTTGAGTCCACCGATTTTTGATTCACCAGCCAGAGCCAGAGTATAATTCAGATAGACCTGAGCCATAATTGAATATTTGGTTCTGGATACTTTGGCTTTCTGGAATTTTAACCAGTTATCAAACATTTCATCCGGAACATTATAACCCAACCGTTTTGCTTCTATCAGAAAATGCCCGGCATAACTGGTACCCCATTCCGAGGCACTTCTACCGCCCGGCCAATAAGCAAAGCCACCGGAGGAAATCTGGAATCGCTTCAACCGGTCAATAGCTGCATTTATATTACGGCTGATATCACGCTTGGCATCCCACTGATTAGGAACAAACTCCGGAAGATATAATTGTGGAAAAACTGAAGAGACAGTTTGTTCTATACATCCATATGGATAACGAATTAGCCAATATAAACGACGGGTTAGTTTTAAATTCGGTCTGCGCTGAATATTGATGACTGCCCTGTTCGAACCTTCCAGACCATTATGAGGAATAGTCAGTTTGATTTGATCGCCTTTTTCGACCGTCTCTGAAACTGTCTCAGATATTCTTGGCGATGATGAACGTACCGAAATTTCCGTTTCATATTTGGCTGTCATTTTTGATGAAGCGGCTCCAATTTTAACCTTAGCCACACCAACTGCAGCTTTGGCTTCAATTTCAAACTGAACATCCCGTTCACCTGATTCTGTAAAACTAAGTTGACGGGTTGATTCACCAATAACAGCAAGTGGACCTTTAAGCTGCAGGCGTACCTGTACATCGCCAATATTATCCTCAAGGGCAAAAACAGTGACGGGCAGTTTAATTTTATCTTTCGGACCAACCACTCTTGGCAGTGTTGGCAAAACCATTAGATCCGTTTTAACCGGAACGCTTTTTTCTGTATGCCCATATTGATTTTTATTTGCGCTAACCACCATAACACGCACGGCGCCTATATAATTAGGCATTTTGAATTTTACCTTAGCTTTACCATTGCCATCAGTTTGTATCGGACCTTCAAACATAACAACGGCTTTAAACCGTTTAGCCTTCTGCTGATCCAGTTGATCCTCACGATACTCTTCCGCTTCCATTCCACCGCCAATGGAAAAAGTCTTGAAAATATCCCCCTTATTAACTCCAATAACATGAGCAAACAGATCATACGTGGATACACCCAATCTTTGCTTTCTGAAAAATGCTTTCCATGGATCCGGAGTTTTAAATCGGGTTAAACTTAGTAATCCTTCATCTACGACAGCTATGGTAAGCTGTGCTTCACGTTTATCTGTGGTCTGAATTTCAATTTCAAACTCTTTTTCAGGATTCAATTCATCCGGCATATTGATTTGTAATTCCTGATGAGTTGAAGCTTCTTCAACATTGATCGGGACAACACCGTATGTACGAATTGGACGATCATTAGAGGTTTGATCATGAGCCTGCAGAACAGCTACAGAAGCATAAACATTGGGCAGCATTTCCCTGGTAACCGGAATCTGAATACTTTTTTCATATTCTTCACTGCCGGTTTCATACCAGCGTGAT